>JAWXAT010000006.1 GCA_034439615.1 Oligoflexia bacterium
TTTGTTCAAATCACAATAAACTCAAAGCACTTCACACATTTGGTAAATCGACAATGGATCGCTATTTGGAGAGTTGATGGTTGATTGGGAGTTTCATGGCATTTGGTTGATAGACAATTAGATCTATTTTTGAATCTTGCTTATTATGAATCGCAATTTGGAGAGTTGACGCTCGATGTAGATCGGTCATCAATCACTAAGCATCAGGTTGTGGCACAACTGCCATTGCGTACAAGCAATTAAATAATCTCAGCAATACGGCTACGAACTTTATCAATCAAAACGTGCGGTGTGCTGGCACCAGCTGTAACGCCGATACTTTTAAAACCCGAAAACCATTCTGACTTCAATTCAGCTTCGGTCTCAACAAGATAAGCTTTTTGGGAAAGTTCAGAGCAAATATCGTAGAGTTTTTGTGTGTTTGAGGAATTACGTCCGCCGATAACTACCATGCAATCCACATTGGCTGCAAGTTCATGGGCCGCCTCTTGACGATCTTTAGTGGCACTGCAAATTGTATTATGAAGTTTCACTTCGGCAAATTTTTCTTTGCATTTCTCAACTACTAAATCCAAAACTTTTCTTTTTAAAGTGGTCTGACAAATTACACCTACTTTTGCACGCTCTGGCAAATTTGCCACTTCATCTGCACTTTTGATCACCGCAACTTCATCATTAGGCACATAACTTCTCACCCCTTTGATTTCAGGATGATTGGCATCACCTACGATAATGACGAAATAACCATTTTGAGAAAGTTTTTTTGCAAAATTTTGGGGAACTTTCACAAGAGGACATGTGGCATCAACGATTTTTAGACCTTTATCTTTAGCCTTTTCTTGAACTTGAAGGGTCACACCGTGACTTCGAAATACAACTGTACCTTCAATATTATTAATATCTTCAGCGACTTTTAAACCACGTGATGAAAGATCAGCTACGGCTTGAGGATTATGTATCAATGGGCCAAGTGATGAAATAGGACCAGAAATTTCTTTAATGGCTTTTTCGCTTAGATCTAAAGCTCTTTCTACACCAAAACAAACCCCTGCAGTTTGAGCAGCTAAAATCGTAACACCATTTTTAACAATGGGCTGGTTGCTATATGGGAGATTTGTTTGGGGTTCTTTCATTTCAGCTGACATTAAAACCTTTTCAATTTTGAAGATATATCAAACACTATTGAGATTTCTTACTCTCAACAACTTTCACGATCTTATCAACAACTTCGTCAATACTCAAGGTAGAGGTGTCGATTTCGATAGCATCGTGGGCTTTAGCCATGGGAGCCACTTTGCGCTGTGAATCAGCCTCATCTCGCTGGGCAATATTTTTGATGAGTTCTTCGCTTGTGGATTTATATTCTGAGGAGCGTCTTTGAGCGCGCATATCAAGACTAGCGGTAAGGAAAATTTTCACATCAGCGTCAGGAAACACAACGGTTCCACAATCTCGGCCTTCAGCAATAAGACCTGCTGGGGGCTTGTTAAATTCACGCTGTGCCTCTAAAAGTGCTTTTCTAACTTGAGAGTATGCAGATATCCGACTAGCAATTTTTGCAGTTTCATCATTATTGATTTGTGCTGTGACATTTACATCATCAATAAAAACTTGGGTGCCATACATGTCAGCATGAATACGAAAGCCTTGGTAATGAGCAAGGCTTGCAACTAAAACTTCATCGGTGATGTCGATTTTTTTGATTTTACAAAGCTCTGCTAAACCCCTGTAAAAAGAACCTGTTGTGAGAAAAGTCATGTTGAGTCGTCGAGCGAGTTTTCCACTCACTGTCGACTTGCCGCTTCCTGCCGGCCCGTCTATGGTAATCACAAATGCTCCCCCAAATTTTCGATTCATGTAACGTCGCTTTACCTTGTCATCTGTAGTATTTGAATCCATAATCTGATCTAATGGAGCCGTAGAGTCAAGCTTATGTCATGGCAATGTGCTGCCCATATTCGAGAAATGTTTGTCGACTTTGCCGCAAGTGATGGCAAGCGCGCATTTCTATATCGAACACTCAATAGAAAAGACCAGCTTCTCATTGGCCTTATTGAAGCCCTTTCTCTTTTGCCAAAAGAATTTAAACCTGAAAACACAGATTTATTTCTGGCTACAGATTTAGCAAAAGTTTCGCTACGCGAAAAATGGGGTGCAGCAACGGCACTCCTAACAACTGAAGGGTTTGAAAATCTTTTGGAAATTGGCACTCAAGAAAGACTTTCTTTATTTGGGCTTCAAGCAAAAAAAAATACTTCACTTGTGCCGCGCGATTTGGCTTTTGGCGTAACTGAAAGAACAAGTGCTGATGGTTCAATAGAAATTGAACTTGATGAAAAAGAAATTGAATTTGTAATTAGTAAACTTAAACTTACCGATACCAAATCAGTAGCCGTTTGTTTTTTGCATTCTAATATTAATCCAGCCCATGAAAAACAAGTAGGGAAAAAACTTACCGAAAATGGTTATAGCGTCATTTTATCACACCAATATGAAGGAAATGAACTCGACCGAGCCCTCGCTGCAACTGAAGCTGCATTTTTGATTCCGACACGTGATTAGTTTTTAGAAGATATTATTAAACTTGGGTTTAACAAAGATCGAATTCATATTAGAGAAAATATTCCGGCTCCGAAAAACTCACAAGCAGTTCACATTACTTTTTTAGAAGATCGTATTTGGCTAGAAAAAGTTACACCTCAAAAAACAAATCACTTCACACAGCTCTCCACTTCAGCTCTCAATCTTATTTCAAAAGATAACGGCGGCCTTATTCATGTGGGTCCAGAAAAAATCGATGGAGAACCAGGACCAGCTTGTTTTGGAAAAGGTTTAAATTTATCTTTAATGGATCTTCTCGCTTATGATCGAAAAATCATTTGTGAAGGTGTACCTCGAGCAAGAGTTGATATTAACCGGGTTACACGATTATTAGCACCACTAGCAAAACAACTTCGCATGCATCAAGACGACTGCGCCGCTCAGTATATAGATTTAGCCTGTTCACAATTAGCCTTAGAAATTGAGAACTATTTTAAAAAAGAAAAATTAGTTTTATCTCAAACTGATTTTATTTTTGAAGGATGGCTTGAGCCTTTATTTGCTCATCAATTGGCAAAATTATTAGGTATTTCTAATTGGAAAACGTCACAATTAAGCAATTGGTCAAATTGCCTAAGACTTTTTGAAAGTCCACTACCCCAAACTATTGAAATTCAACAGGGTGTTTTTCAATTGGGAGGAGCGACATGATTACGGATCCTTTTAAAACTGAAAAATTTCGCTACTCATGTAAAAGCATTTTAAATAAATTAGGTGAGTCTTTTAAGAATTTCTCTGAAGTAAATGTTGCCCTTCTTGATCATCGTGGAGATCTTATTGAAGTAACGGGGTCAAACCCTCTGCATTTTGCTTCTTTTGAATTTTGCAGCAAAGCCATTAAAAAATACATCACCCCAAAACATGGGGAAATACTTATTACCAATGATCCCTACAGTGGCAACACAAGACTTTGTGATCTATTTTTTATTCAAGGTGCATTTGGAAAATCTCAAGCCAATGACTTACGTTATTATTTAGTGCTCCAAGTTTCTGTACCTCAACTTTTAAATAAGAATTTAAAAACACTTTTCACAACCGTTGAAGACGAGGGTTATCGCATTCCACCAACGCCACTTGATGTTCAAGGATTAGTGAATCCGGCGTTACTAGATTACTTATGTCAATCGGGCATGAATCGCGATGAGCTGATGCAACTTATTGGTGAAGTAAAAATCAGACTTAAAGAAGCTACAGAACAAACCATTCAAATAGAAACAACAATAGGTTCAGATAAAGTATCAAAAATAATTACAGAACTTCGCACATACTCTGAAGATCGAATGCGCTCAGCGCTACTTGAAATCCCTGATGGTGAATATTTGGCCCATGATTATTTAGACAACGACGGCTATGACTCATCACCTATTCGCATTCAATGCCAACTCACCTGCCAAGGCCATAATATTTTACTAAGTTTTGCCGGAAGTTCGAAGCAAACCAAAGGCCCCATGAATCTAAATTATGCGACAACTCTAGGTGCATGTTTTTGGATTATTAGAAGTTTAGTTAAAGAAGATATCCCGGTAAATTCAGGGGCATTTAAAGCGTTTTCTATTGAAGCGCCTGAAGGTACTATCGTCAATGCACGCTACCCAGCCCCTATGCTTGGCGGATATTTTGAAACATCAAAGCGCATCGTAGATGTGATTATGAGTTGCTTAAGTAAAGCTCTTCCACTTGAAATTCCAGCTCTGAGTGGTGGCTCATCTAATGTGACGCTTATGAAATCAGGTGATCAACTTTTTGTTGATGCCATAGGCTGTGGCGTTGGTGCAAGTAGAGATCACCAGGGCTCAGATTGCATTCAGACAAATCTTCACAACACATCACTTACTTCAATTGAAGTTTTAGAAAAAACATATCCTCTACAGGTTACCCATTGCTCAATTCGTGATTCTTCAGGTGCAACAGGTAAAAAATCTGGCGGAAACGGAATCACCCGCGGTTATAAATTTTTAAAACCCACAACTCTCATGCTTCTTTCAGATCGCAGACATTATAAACCCCATAGTCTTTTTGGCGGTGTATCAGGCTTACCTGGTGAAAATGTTGTAATTAAAAGTGGTGAGAAGAAAAAAATTCATAATGAGAAAAAAGTTATCGAAATGAACCCAGGCGACACGCTGATAATAAATACCCCAGGCGGCGGAGCTTGGGGCAAAGAAGAAATTCAAGTTGAGAATTAGTTATTTTACGAGGCATTTAACAATACCTGAGCAACTGACCTTTTGCCTAAATACACGTTTGAATTTATCAGTTCGCGATTCCGGCAATCGATAGGGTTGTTCTAAACACGCGGTGAGTTGTTTTTCACCACGCAAGAGTTTTGTTATGTCTCCAGCAACACGCAAATAAAAATCTGAAGAAATATTTTTTCCATCAGCATCAAGTGTTAGAAACTTCTGGCTCACTGGACTCATCGATGCATTTTCTGCAGCTTTAGCAATAGCTGTTGATTCATCGTATTCATCAAACATCGCAATAAATGCTGAGACTCCTAATTTTTTAGTCCAATAAGCTTGTGCCCAAAATAAATCACCCGCTGCACGAGGAATCATATTAAATTTTCCACCATTCCAATTTGACCATGCAAACCCCGGAAATATAACTCTCTGATAAAGAACATTATATTGATCACAAAGTTTTTTATCATCAATATGCATTTTTACATGATTATTTAATAACTCGAGAGCAGATGCATAAACACCCACTGACCAAGGTTGCACCATATCGAATTTTAAGTATGTCGAAAGCCAATTTGCTTTTGAATTATTAATTCCCTGACGCCACCAATAAGGAACTCCGCCAATTACCATAAAACCTTTTTCATGAAACCAACGAATGAGTTCCAACGCTTGCTCTTGAGTACCTGGGCGATCAGTATAACCAAAACCCCAAAGTGCAATGACCGGCCGACCTTTGTGTTTTGCGTATTGTGGAGAATCTAAAACTTTTGTCTCAAGTTCTAACCAATCTTTTTTAATATCAGAAACTAAAGTAGCTTCATTAGAACTCGTGATGTCATATTCCATATAAAAACTGCGATCATACTTCTGGGCATTTTGTCGAACAAGAACTGCAACATCATCACGTAACATTTTTTGAAAAGGAAGATTTAGCTCTGAGACAAATCGTTGCAGAGCAACTCCGTCTATTCCATATTCTTTCATCCAACGAAAATGTGTATCAACTACTCCTGCTCGATCAGAGGCAAAAAGCATTGAAGGTTGGCCATTGCCCAGTACACCTAAACCTGTTTCTTGAAGATCATCAGCGTTGTATTCACGTACATCAGGATAAAGTTCAAATTTAATCTGACCTACAGAAGGTATTTGACCCGCGTTCCAATGTGTCCAAATTCCATTTTTGCTTAACTTTTGTGTGCTAAACCAACCCTGGTAGCCCGCGAATGTTTGCTGCAAAAATTCTTTATTTGGTGTTTTGGAAATTAAAGCTTTTGCATCCAGACTAAAAAAACCCGCAAATAAACATATGAAAAGAAAACGATGATTCATATCCCCTACCCTCTGATTCACGTTTTCGTTTTATTTAAGTTGAATGTAAAGAACTAAGAGAAAATTATAAACGTTACACGGCTAAAATGAATGAGATCACTCATTCGATTATGATTAATACCCCAGGCGGTGGAGCCTGGGGCAAAGAAGAAGTTCAAATCGAAAGTTAAAGAAATTTTAAACGACGTTTTTTGCCATTAATTTCAAACTAGTTTTCTTAAGATAAGCAATCATCAGTAGTGGAAGTGTTAAGAGTACAAGAGGAGGAGCGCCTGGGCCACCCTTTCCACTGTCTTTTGCATTAACTATTCCACAGCCCATCCCTTTTTCTGATGTTTTCTTTTGTGCAACACAAGCATGCTGTTCACAACCACTAGCAGGACATTCGGTAGTAACACCTGCAGAAAGATCATCAGTAGAATTATAAAGAGCAATATTCCATTTCATCGTTGTCGCCTCTGGATTTAAAGCGCAATAAGCGAGCATCAATTTTGAAAAAATACGATCAGTACACTCAGACTTTGCCTTACTTAATGCTGATACCTTGCCAATGTTATGTTTCACATGATCCACACTGATATCTGCAGAACTGTATGCTGGCAAATTGCCATCAAAAATAACACAGGATCCATATTGAACTGGTGGTGGCAACGTTGGCGTTGGCTCTGAAGCAGGTGCCCGCTCTGAAACTGACAGTACCGGCGTTGCGGCCGGTGTTGGCGCAGTTGTGGTCACAGGTGTTGGAGTTGCAACAGGTAGTGGCGCTGGTAATGATAATGGTGGCCTTGGACATGTATGAGAAACACATCCAGTTATTGCACATCCTGATATAGCATTGACAGGTTCGCCTGCAGAATAATATGCAGCAACTCCCCATTGTGCAGAAGTAATTTTTGGATTTGCTGTACAGTACACATCCATCAATTCTAGGAAAACACTATCGGTGCACGCAGTCTGAGCACTTCCAAATGTTGTCACATTCCCAATATTACGTTTCACATAAACTGAACCTTCATTTGCAGCAGCATAAGCAGGAAGACTTGTACTTTCACTGCGAATAACACAAGCACCATATTGCACACTTGGCACTGGCGTTGGTGTTGCGATCGGAGTTGGTGTTGGTGTTGAGCCAGACTTGGCTAGGTATTGTTTAATAATTACATCCTTAAACACACACACTCGAAAAACTATTTGGAGGAAGCGTGTTGGCTTGACCATAAATATCACAAATATTTACGAGACAAGATTCCTGTGTTGTGTAGAGACCCTTTGTAATATTACTTCCATCAACCATATCAAGCCTGCAAATGTCATATGGATTTGGCGTTGGTGTAGCTGATGGTGCAATTGACGGTGTGGGAGTTGGTGTCGATGCAGGACATTTATGATAGTCACACCCACTCGCTGCGCATCCGGTAACTTGATATGAGCCAACTGAATCATAAGCGGCTACACCCCATTGTACATTCTCCGCATTGGGGATCAGTGTACAAAAATTAACCATTAATTCCGCAAAAAATTTATCCGTACATGCTAACTGCGCTTGAGCATATGTTGTTACATTACCAATGTTACGTTTCACATAGTTAGTTCCTACATCGGCAGCATAGTATCCGGGGAGATTTCCATTACGAATTATACACGACCCAAACTGTATCCCAGTCGCTGGGCTTGGTGTCGGTGTCGGATTGGGCGAGACAGGCGTAACTGTTAGTACTTGTGTATAAACACCAACTAAACCACTGCAAGTTACTGCGGCCACTTTGTAATAATATAATGTACCACTGGTTACAGTTGTATCATCAAATTTATACATATTTGAAACTATGGAAGATGGTCCACCAATTGATAACCACGGGCCACTTGAATTTGTTGCACGCATAGTTACATAGTCGCATGCATCGGTCACAAGATTCCATTGTGCTGAAACTTTGTAATTTCCAGCAGTAAGTTGAAAACCAGTAGGAGCGGGCAACGATACTGGTGGGCCTACTGGCACGACGGATAAATTTTCAGGTGAATAAAGACCCTCGTTGCCATTACCGTCTATAGCGGCAACACGATAAAAATAAAGTGTCCCATTAACAACAGTTAAATCTGCGAGTACAAATGTGTTTGAATTTAAAGATGTAGTTGGGCCATTCACTGTACTCCACGGACCTGAGGTACTTAACGCACGCTTGATGCTATAACTACTTGCACCAGTAACTCGGCTCCACTGCACTCCGACTTGCTTATTCCCCGCTGTTAACTGAACCGTAGGCGCTGCAAGTTGCACTACCGTTCCCATTGGTGGTGTTGCACTTAAAATATTTGTATATACTCCAGGTTGGCTATTTGCATTTAGCGCTGCAGCTCGGTAGTAATAAGTCACACCGTTAAGAGCCGTTAGGTCTACTAAAACAAATCCTGAAGATGTTGTAGTCGTTGACCCATTCACTTCAGCAAAAGTTCCATTGGCAGACGGACTTCTTTGTACGGAGTAACCTGTAGCACCTGGTACGGCCTGCCATTGTATCAGTACTTCATTATTAGCTGTACCAAGTAGAAACATCGTCGGCGCTGGTAATTGTCCAACATTACCTTGATTGACGATCACGCCAATAGCTGCAGTATCAGAACTTTCATCGCCATATCCGTTTAACGCAGAAACTGCATAATAATAAGTAGTCCCAGCTACTAGCCCTGAATCAGTATATTGATTTAATGTAATCGTGGAAACAGTGTTCGGATAAGCCACTGCAATTTTAGTCAGTGCATTTGGAGCTGTACCCCTTTTTATGTGATACGCAAATGCTCCGTTATTATTTCCCCAAGACAAATTAACTTGGTGATTGCTCGTTGTTACATTATATGGCCACGGCGTTGTTGGAACTGAAACAAGTCGAGGTGTTGCAGTTGGCACTGGAGTTGATTGAGCTGATGGCGTGCACCCTATTTTATAAACATTTGATTTTCTGTATTTCACACCAGCAACTGATGAGGCTTCTTCATATGTTTCATAGGCATGACGAAAAAGATTCCCAGATTTATCGATAGTTAATTTCCCATGATCGCCTGAAGGATTTGCTAAGTTTGCATGCGCGACAGAACCGTTGAGCACTGTATTATTGAAAAATCGAAGTTGATTTGTGGCACAGTAACCTTGATTACAAATGCCTTCTTGCGATACCCAACTAATGCCTCCATCTGTGCTTCGTAATAGTTTACTAGCTGTATAGTTTCCACCTGTTGGATGAATGACAACATATAAATTGCCAAGATGATCTGCGCCTGTATTTAAAATTCCATAAGAGCCCGTAAGAAGATTCTCGTACAATGGCAACATCGACCATTGGGTACCGTCAGAAGTCCCGCGAAGCAACGCTGGGTATTGCCCCCCAGTAGCTGGCTGTATATCAACAAACAACAAGATCTGATTTCTACTATTGAAATCATCATAGAATCCTGTCCTATAGCCGATAACTCCTGAACCTAATAACTGGGTCAATTGATTTAAATTTTCACCGACCGGAGTAGATTGAACTGTGTTCAATCTACGCGCATGATAAGCCCTTACATTTGAACCGTACGTACTAACTGTACCAAATGTAAAAATATTACCTTTGCGATCTTTCAAATAATCCCAGGGGTAGAAACTTGAATTTACAGAATAAACAGTATCGTCCACAACAGTCCACCCACCAGAGATGGTGTTGCGTTTTATTACTGAAACAGCATTACTAAAATTACCTGTGCCTGATCGTATGACTCCAAAAATATCGCCAACTTGATTTTCAAAAAATTTCAATCTGAGAATAGAGTAATTATAATTTAATGAGGAAGTGGTTCGCATGGGATTAAATTTAAATTCAGGACCCTTGTACCATGAAGCTTGGTTGCTGATGTAAATCACATTATTCATCACTCCGTTAGCAACCCCACCCGCATAGATATTTCCCAATCTATCAGATTCAGCTGAATCATTTGAGAATGACCAGGCATAATTTTTTAATATATGGTTTTTAGAATCACGCATAAATATTGCGTTTGAATTAGCTACAAAAGAACCACCGTTTAATACAGATAAATTACCCTTACCAACTACTACTGGTTGATCTGCTGAGCCAAAACTAAAAAAACCACGAGACTCTTCTTCGGTCGTATAAGCCGAAGAATTGTGATCTGAAAATGTAAACTCATCCGACAATGTCCAATCACCAGAATATGATGTCGTGCATATTTGAGGGTTGATGCTCGTATAATTAAAATTTTGGTATCCAACAAAAATAACAGAAAGAATTAGAAATACAGAAAATTTCTTGAGCCTATTTTTATATAGGTTTTTGCCCGTAAACATTGAAGCCCTCCACACGTTCCGCTCTTAAATTACCTATTGATATACCGGTTTTTTTTAAATTTCTTAAGGAAATTGAGAGGCTTATACGTGAACAAAATCAAATATACTGACAGTTCAGATTGACTAAACCTTAGACACTATCTCTAGGATCCATATGAATTATTCTATGACCTTTGAACCCAGCGCAACAAAACCTTTTTTAATTTCATCGATCTGATCTTGCCCTGTGGTTTCTAAAGTGAACTCAATAATCGTCTCACGCAAATGAATGCGATCACTCATTCGATTGTGATTAATCTGTAAAACGTTAGCTCTTTTTTCAGCAATCAAAGTAGTAAGCTTATTGAGCGTCCCTGGAACATCCGGCGCTGCTACAGTGATTTTTGCTAAACGACCTGAAACTTGAAAACCTCGATCAATAATACGCTCAAGCATATTTAGATCAATATTACCGCCACTCAAAAGAGCAACTGCCTTTTTACATTTAAATTTATCTTTGTGAGCCACAAGGGCAGCAAGTGATGAAGCACCCGCTCCTTCAACAACTGTTTTTGCCCGTTCCATTAAAAACACAATGATCTTTGCAATCTCATCATCGCTGACAGTGACCACATCATCACAGAGTTTTGAAATAAAACTATCGTACATAACTTGAGATGGTCTTTTCACAGCGATACCATCAGCAATGGTTGAAACAGGTTTTAATTCCATGACTAATTTTTTATCGCGAAAACTTTGAGCCATGCTGTCAGCACCAACTGCTTGAACACCAATGATTTTAATTTTTGGATTTAATGATTTAAGCGCAATGGCAATACCACTAAGAAGTCCGCCCCCACCAATGGGAATAAAAACTACTTCTGCATCTGGAATATCTTCAAAAATTTCAAGACCAATAGTGCCTTGACCTGCAATGATTTTTTCATCTTCAAAGGGATGAATAAAAATCGCGCCACTTATTTTTTGAAGCGTGAGTGCGTGCTGATAGGCCTCATCATAGGCCACACCTTTTAAAATAACTTCCGCACCAAATCTTTTTGTAGAAACGACTTTAATGAGAGGACTCTGTTCAGGCATTACGATTGTCGCTTTAATACCCAATTTTTGGGCTATACAAGCAACACCTTGCGCGTGATTACCGGCCGAGGCTGCGATCACGCCTGCTTTTTTTTCTGCGTCAGTTAATTGGATGAGTTTATTTGCAGCTCCACGAATCTTAAAACTTCCTGTGAGTTGAAAATTTTCATACTTTAAGAAAACATCAAACCCCGAAAGCTTGCTGCAGTTAGCAGAGTATTCTAAAGTCGTACGATTAATGTGCGGCTTTATGAGCAAACTGGCTTTTTGAATATCCGCTAACGTCACTTTCAAATTTTCACCAGTATGCAGTTAGCCCCCGAATGGGTCCAAAATTATCAACCTTACCTGGAGTAAAGCGAGGATCTTTAAACAGATCAGGTTTTTGTTCTCCAGGTCTTACTTCATTGTCAGCGTAATCAATGATTTTACGCTTATCAAAGTAATAAAACGGCAAGAGTGACTTGTTACAAAACAAACATTTTATGATGTCATCACAACTCTCGGTTATTTTGCCACAGAGGTGGCAACGTCGAACATGAAGTGGTTGACTCATAGGTTCTCCTTACCCCACAATTTGGTTAATTGCCCTATTAATAGAGTATAATAAACCAGACCTACGTCTGTCAAAGCACGCGCACTGCGGTATTTGAATTATGTTTGCGCCAAAGTGTCGAACGACTTGACGCAAAACACAGTTTTCATAGACTTAAAGCAATATGATTAAAAATCTGTTCACAGAAAATGCACTTACCGTACTTCACGATCGCTACCTTTGGCGTAAATCAAAGCGAAATGTGGAAACACCTGAGGAGATGCTCAAGCGAGTTGCAAAACACGTTGCCGGGCCTTCTAAGCAGCTAGAAAAGCGATTTCTGTTAGCACTGAGTGAGCTTGCTTTTTTACCCAACTCGCCCACTCTGATGAACGCCGGAAAAAAACAAGCTCAACTTGCAGCGTGTTTTGTTTTACCTCTAGCTGATGATCTGACAGAAATCATGAACACACTTAAATCAACAGCCCTCATTCATCAATCAGGTGGTGGGACAGGCTTTAGTTTTTCAAGCCTACGACCTGAAAAATCACAAGTGCAGTCAAGTAACGGTGTCGCTGCAGGCCCACTTGGTTTTCTCTCATTATTTAATGAACTAACTCAAACAATTAAACAAGGTGGCCTTAGACGTGGTGCAAATATGGGTGTTCTTTCAGTTGAACATCCCGATATTGAAGCCTTTATTCACTGTAAGACTGATATTTCTAAAATCACAAATTTTAATATCTCTGTAGCGGTCACAAATAAATTTATTAACGCTGTCAAAAATGATTCCTCATGGAATCTCATTGATCCTCATACGAGAAAAAAAGTAAAAACTGTATCTGCATCAAAATTATTTCAAGACATTTGTGAGGCCGCTTGGCTCACGGGTGAACCCGGACTCATTTTTATTGATGAGATTAATAAAAATAACCCTACTCCCAAAAAAGGTATCATGGAGGCCACTAATCCTTGTGGAGAACAACCACTCTTACCCTATGAAGCATGTAATCTAGGAAGCATTAATCTCAATGTCATTTATCAAAAAAATAATAGCGATTCAATTAATTGGAGTAAACTTTCCGAACTCACTGAAACAGGAGTTTTGTTTTTAGATCGTGTCATTGATACCTGCACTTACCCAGTTCCTGAGATTCATGATCTTTGCCATGCCAATCGCAAAATTGGTTTAGGAGTTATGGGTTTTGCGGATTTGCTATTGAAACTTAATATCGCTTATGGTTCACCCGAATCATATGTTGTGGGTGAAAAAATTATGGAATTTATTCGTACACAAGCTGTACTTGTCAGCCAACAATTAGCAAAAAAACACGGAGCCTTTGATGGATTCTCTCAAAGCCTCTGGAATAAACGCGGCCTTAAACCATTAAGAAATGCAACACTTACAACAATTGCGCCCACTGGCACCATCAGTCTTCTTTGCAATGCCTCTGCCGGAATAGAGCCTATATTTAGCTATGCCTATGAGCGACACGTGTTAGATAAAAAAATATTAAGAGAAGTTCACCCCTATGCTGAGGCCGTTTTAAAAGAACGAGGTCTTTACAATGAATCACTTTTAAAAATCATGTCTCAAGAAGGCACGTTTAAAGACGCGTCGATTCCAGATGATATAAAAAATATTTTTGTTACAACCAGAGATCTTACTGCAACCCAACATGTAGAGATGCAAGCACGTTTTCAAAAACATTCAGATAGTGGCGTATCAAAAACAATAAATCTTTCAAACAAAGCTTCAGTTCAAGACGTGCAAGTGGCTTTTATGCTCGCAGCTAAATTAAAATGTAAAGGCATTACAATATATCGCGATGGCACAAGACCTGATCAAGTTTTACAATTAAAAAATTGTCCTGATTGCACGAGAATTTAAAATTCCAACCTATTTTTTAAGAAGCTTTATCTTGATACTCATGAGGCATGAGTATACCAGAGCTCATCATGAGACTTGAAATTTGGGCTATCAATTGGCAAAAGCGAATATCACGATCATTAAACTTTGAATGCTCTCGATCCATGCGTGCACTAATAACACCATACATGGTGTTATTACGACTCACAGGGCAAACAATCATACTGTTAAATGAAATGCCTTTTACGAGATCTTTAATTTTTGCCAACATTGGGTCGTAGGCAAGATCTTCAATAACGATTGCTTTTTGACTATTCATGACGTGAAGCATTTCTGGATATTTATTCATGTCTAATTTAAAACCCTTAGCATCACGATTATCGCTACTGGCCATGACAGTGCCGTCTTGCAAGTCTTCTGAGATCATCACTACTGAGCAACGTACCGCTTTGAGTGATATGGCAATCATCTTTGTAATATTAAGTAGAATTTCACTTTGTTTACGACCACTCAAAGTTTCTCGTAACACGATCTCAAGTAAGTGAAGGTAAACATCAGCACCTTCAAGTTTAGCAACTTTTTCTTTATTGGCATCGTGAACAAGTTCTCTTTTATTTTGGATATGAAACACAAGTCTTGTTAAAATGTCTTCATACTTATAAGGCTTTACAATATAGTCAGTAGCTCCGAGGGAAATACATTCTTTAATATTTTTTACGATATTATGTGCCGAAGTAACAAAAACTTTTGGTTTAATTTTAATTGAGGCTTCTGCTTTAAGCCAACCTAAAACTTGAAAAGCATTACCATCTGAGAGAGTGAGGTCGCAAATAACAAAATTTGGTTTCCAATCGCGAATGCGTTCTTTAGCAGCAGATCCACTAGGAACAACCTCTACAGTAAAACCACGTTCTCTAAGAAAATCTTGAAGTCGACGTGAACCCGCGCCGTCATCATCGGCGATAAGTACTTTAAAATTAGCCTGAACTGTATTTGCTTCTTCAGTCATTATTGAAACCTCATAAGTACTGTTTCGGTCATTTGTGAGAAATGATTTAATTTTGCTGACATGCTTAAAAAGCTATGACAATTTACGGGGTTATATGCCTTTTGTGACTTTTGAAGGTATCGATGGCTCAGGCAAATCGACCCTTTTAAAATTATTTGCTCAACATTTGAAGCAGCTGGGCTTACCCGTTGAAATTACAAGGGAACCTGGAGGCTCAGACTTAGGGCGTGAACTTAGGGAAATCTTATTACGCCCCGAAGGGGTGCCTCCATGCCCTGAGGCTGAACTCTTAATTTACGAAGCTGACCGCGCTCAGCACGTCGCGACAAAAATTCGACCCTGGCTAGACCAAAATATATGGGTTTTAAGTGACCGCTTTTACGATTCAAGCCTCGCTTTTCAAGGAGCCGGGCGAAAACTTAAAACCGAAGATGTTATTTGGTTAAATCAATTCGCAACCAAAGGTCTCAAACCAGCGCTCACCGTACTCACTGACTGCTCTGTCGATGTAAGCCAAAAAAGACGCCAAGCACGTAAAGCTGATCGCTTTGAAAATGAAAAAACTCAATTTCACGAAACTGTAAGACAAGAATTTTTAGCCATCGCCAAAAAAGATCCAGAAAGATTTTTTATTATAAATTCTGAGAAAGCGCCCAATGAATTACTGCAAATGTTGTTAACTGAAGTAAAAAAACGGGGGCTCCTATGATTTTTGATAAAATTGTTGGACACACATCAATTGTAAAAGCGCTTAAAGAAGTTTTACATTCAAATCGGGGGCGGGCCCCTGCGTTTTTATTTTCTGGCCCCTCGGGTGTCGGAAAAAAACTTGTAGCCCTAGCTTGGGCACAAGGGCTTTTATGTAAGCAACCAAATGCACCTTGCGGAAAATGCTCCACATGTGATCGCATTTCGCGCAGTCAACATCCCGATCTTTTAATTGTAAGTCCTGGAGAAAGCCCAACACTTAAAATTGAACAAATCAGAGATATTCAAAATTTTATTTCGCTCAAATCTTACGAGGGTGCAGCAAAAGTTGTAATCATCGATGAAGCACAAACCATGAATGCTCAAAGTTCTAACGCTTTACTGAAAACATTAGAAGAGCCCCCGGCTCATTGTTATTTTATTCTTGTCACATCTAATAAGGGAGCCCTTTTATCAACTATCATTTCTCGTTGCCAAAGAGTATTTTTTGGATCACTTAGCACACAAGAACTTAAAAAAATTGTGCCAGAGGCCCCAGATTGGGCATTGCCGTTAGCACAGGGGCGCGTTGATGCTGTTACAAAATACTCAGATGATTCTTTTAGAAAATTAAAATCTTCAGCCTTTAAAGTTTTTAAAGATATCAAACATACCCGTGCCTTTGAAGGGTTCACTCAAATGAATGAGCTCAGCGATGAACGCGAGAGTGCTCTATTTGCAATTCAATGCTGGGGGCAAATTATTAAATCTGCGGCAGCCCTCAAGCTAGGGGCACACCCCCCGCTTTCATCAGAAGAAGCCGTTACGGCTGAAGAACTCAATACTGTTTATTCTCCCCAAACACTTCTTTTTTTAGGACAAAAAATTCTTAAACTCGAACAAGATATCCAAGCCAATGTGAATAAAAACCTGGCATTTGAAAAATTCTGGATTGACGCTAAACAACTAGCAGAAAACGAAATAAAACATGGCTAAAGAATCTTTTTACGTCACAACACCTATATATTATGTCAATGACATCCCTCATTTAGGCACTGCTTATTGCACCATTGCTGCTGATGTTTTAGCTCGCTTTGAACGATTAATGGGAGCAGATGTGCGTTTTTTAACAGGCACTGATGAACACGGCGAGAAAGTACAAGAAGCTGCAACGAAAAAAAATAAATCCCCACAAGAATTTACAGATGAAGTCGCCGCTGCTTTTAAAACCACCTGGGAAAAGATGGGAATCTCTTTTGACGATTTCATTCGCACAACAGAAGATCGCCATAAAAAAGTCGTTCAATATTTTATTAAAAAATCTCTCGACTCAGGAGATATCTACCTTGGCAATTACGAAGGTTGGTACTGCGTTCCTGATGAAACTTTTTGGACTGAATCGCAACTTAAAGAAAAAAAATGTCCTACTTGCGGACGAGATGTTAAAAAAATCAAAGAAGAAAATTACTTCTTTAAAATTGGCAAATACGTACCAGCACTTTTAAAACACATTGAAGACAATCCTACTTTTATTTTACCCGAATCAAAGAAAAATGAAGTTGTTTCTTTTTTAAAAGAGGGCGTTAGGGATGTGAGTGTTAGTCGCACCAGCTTCACATGGGGCATCCCATTTCCTGAAGATGAAAAATCAACAGCCACAGCAAACCACGTCATCTATGTTTGGTTTGATGCATTAATAAATTATGTATCGGCCTTAAATCCACTTGCAGACGAAACAGTGTTTAAAAAATATTGGGGTGAAAAATCCCAGCCAAAGGCAATTCACCTTATAGGTAAAGATATTTTGCGCTTTCACGCTGTATATTGGCCATGCCTACTTTTAAGCGTAGGATTCCCTTTGCCTAAAAGAATTTTTGCCCATGGATGGTGGACAATCGAAGGCCAAAAAATGAGTAAAAGTCTGGGTAACGCAATTGAACCCATAGCTTTCACCAATCAGTATGGCCAAGATGCTTTTAGATTATTTTTATTCCGAGAGTTCCCATTTGGACAAGACGGAGATTTTAATCTCAAAAATTTTAAAGATCGAGTGAATGCTGATCTTGCCAATAACCTAGGCAATTTAGTCAGTCGCACAACAAATTTAATTAAAAAAAATCTTGATTCAAAAATTAACCCACCACAAACTAGCGATACTGATCTTGAACCTGTATTAAATAATATTCATAATGCTAAAGAAAAATATCTCAGCAAAGATAAAAATGGTGATCGCAAAATGGAACTCTTTGATTTCCACGATGTATTACAAAATATTTTCCCTATTTTACTCTCGCTTAATAAATACATCGACACCAAGGCTCCATGGACTCTAGCTAAAGATCCAACTAAAAAAGAAGAATTAAGTATTGTACTTAATAACGTTGCTGAGGGAATACGCATCGCCGCCTTATTTTTATGGCCATTTATCCCTACAACAAGCACTGAAATTTTAAAACGTTTAGGTCAAAAACCAATCACAGAGATCATTGATGGCAAAACAACTCTAGAGGCCCAGACCATTTGGGGCCGAGGGATTGCTTCTGAGATTCTTGAAGGCGGACCACTGTTTCCCCGTCTCACTTAAAGGATATAAATCATGTGGATAGATGCACACACCCATCTTGAAATGCTTGAAGATAAAACTGATGAAGTTTTAACTTTAGCTAAAGCTTCGGGCGTTGATCGCATGATCACTATTGGTTGTCACCCCAATGACTTTGCTAAAGTTTGCGCCATATCAAAAGCTCATTATCCAATAGTCGCTGCTACATTAGGGGTACATCCCCATGATGCAAAATTTTACACTGAGCAAATTGAAAATGAAATTCGTGAAACTGCCAAAGAAATTTTTATTATAGGTGTAGGTGAAATAGGTTTAGATTATTTCTACAACCATTCTGAGCAAGATATTCAACGCACTGTTTTTAATCAGCAAATGACTCTGGCAAACGAACTAAAATTGCCAGTGCAAATTCATTCACGTGATGCCGAAGATGATACGATTGAAGAACTTAATAAGTGGAACGGCAAAGTTACAGGAATGATGCATTGTTTTTCAGGCACTGAAAAACTAGCGCGTGCAGCACTTGACGTAGGGTTTTATATTAGCCTAAGTGGAGTTATCACTTTTAAAAATGCTCATAGTTTGCGTGAAATAGTAAAGAACGTGCCACTGGGTCGCCTACTTATTGAAACAGACGCGCCGTTTTTAGCACCAGTACCTATGCGTGGAAGAAAAAACACCCCTGCATTTGTGAGTCATACTGCCGCAAAAGTAGCTGAGATAAAGGGAATTTCACTTGAAGAATTAAGTGCAGCACTTTTAAATAATGTAAAAACACTATTTCCAAAGTGGCGATTTAACCTTGAGGCCTAATCGTTATTGTTGATTGTTTTCGTCCATTAAATCGAATTGACCAAACGCGCCACATAGCTTCGCGAACAATAGCTGAAGACATTTTACTTTGCCCCTCACGTCTTTCTTCAAACATGATTGGGAATTCAGTAAATTTAAAACCCAACTGAACGGCACGATATTTAAGTTCGATTTGAAAACTATAGCCATCCGAACCAATGCTATCAAGATCAACAGCCTTTAAAACACGAGCATGCCAACCATTAAAACCACCAGTAAAATCACAAATCGGTACACCCAAAATCAAACGAGCATAAAGACTTCCAGCTTTAGATATCAGCTTTCGAAAAAAACTCCAATTAACAGAGCCGCCACCCTTTACATAACGAGATCCAATAACAAAATCAGTGGTCAATGCAACTCTTGTCATATCTGCAAGAAAACGCGGGGGATGGCTCCAATCAGCGTCCATTTCAATAATAAAGTCATAATTATTTTCAAGCGCCCACCGAAACCCAGCGACATATGCTTTTCCTAAACCCATTTTGCCAGAACGTTTTAGTAAGAATACGCGTTTGTCTTTTAGAGCAAACTCTTCGACTAGTGCAGCTGTACCATCAGGGCTACCATCATCAACAACAAGCACATGAGAATCAGGAGTGATCAAAAAAATCACTTTCATGAGTTCAACAATGTTATCGCGTTCATTGTATGTTGGTATAACAATAAGCTTCTTCAAAGCGGTTCCCTGGTTCTTTGGTAAAAGACTTAATAAACCACCTTATATTTACTTAATTATTTTGAAAAGTCGAGCTCAAGGCTATAAAAATGCCCTAAATGACAATTTCACGCGTGGATTTTTTCTTACGCCCCGGGAGTCGAATTGGAGGTTTGCGGGCAAGCCAGACATCAGGATCTTCCTTACGGGCTTCTAGGTGTCTTTTAACTTTCTCACAGGCTTTCACTTGATCACGAACATAAACGATCGGGTCAAAAGCACAATGGGGGCATTCAGCGTCATAACGATTTCTAACCAGGATCCCGATTTCAATGATCATCAATGCAAGTACGAAAATAACCAATGCTCGAGGATCAAGCTGTTGCCAAAATAGAAAACTTGCAGCCATAGCTATACCTAAGGCTTGGATAAAGTTAATAAACGATACCGCCCTTTTGCGATAAATTTTACGAGGCATTTTACAAAATGCACAGTAACAGCTCTTATCTGACACAAATCCCCCTTATTTCATTATCACCTGTATAAAAAAAATGAAAAGTCAGATTTTTGACACGTCCACTGTAATCAAATCAGTTACACTAGAGGTATGAAACGACTAATTAATTCTTTTATTACCGTCTCTTTAGTTACAACTTCAACGCTAGCCTTTGCGTTTGAGTTTCCAGATGAAGCTCCCTATTTGCCAAAAACTTCAAAAACCAAAATTCAAAGGCCTATGGTTACAGAAGATACAGAATCTGTTTTCGATGAAGTGAGAATTCATGCAGGTGTTGCTTTTGTAAATTCATTTCAAGACTTTGCAATAGCCCCTGGAGTTCGTGAGCGTGGTGGAATCAAAGGATTTGATCTTAACTTTGGCGTAGATTTATTCTCTGATCATTGGCTTGCTGAAGGACACATCATTAATTTTCCCGAATCTGGAATATCAGACACACGCATTTCTTCAAATGGTTTTGAACTTAGACTGATCTACGATACTGCAATTTACGAAGGCCTCACTGTTCATGGCGGTGTTGGAGTTGCAAGTAGAACCTACTCCATTAAAACATCTCAACGCCCAGATAAATCGGTTTTGCGTAATGATAGATCATTTTCAAGCGGGGCAACTGTACTTGCCGCAGGAATGGATTATTGGCTTAACGGTTTATTTAGCACTGGTATTGAATTGGGCAATCATATTCCCATGGCAAGTGGTGATGACCCTTCAAGTATGGATCTTACCATTAAGGTCAACGGACATTTTTAAATGAAACTTCGCCCCAATTGTCTCCTCACCCGCTACCCCTTATGTTTTATTCAAGAACCTACATCTTTTTGGAATTTTCTAAACCCTTGGAAAAAAACTCACCGATATTTAAAAGCCCATGGATACGAAGTCTATGTGCTAAATCACAATAAAAAACCTTTTCAAAGACTTGAACAAATCAAATCTAAACATGGAAAAGTTCATATCATCACTGCCCAACAAACAAGTTTAGAGAGTCTTACCAATCAAATAGGTATTGCGAGCCTTAATTATTTAGAGGGCACAAAAACTTCTTCGCCATCCATATCAACACAGCGCATCGTTAAATCTAAAACAAAAAGCTTACATGAGATTATTCTGGATCATAGTATTTTCCTTGCAGAAAATGACTTAGCCACAGGAAGATAAACTCATGGAACAACCAAAACGTCCGGTCACAGATCTTAACTGGCAAGATATAAAAGCGCGCATTCGTGAAGTCGTTTTTTTTCTACCTCAGTATCTCAAAAATCCAGTTGATGGAATCAAACGTGTTCCTTCATGGGATTGGACAACCGTCATTATTTTAGAAGTTTTAATATCTGCCGCTTGTGGACTCTTAGGCGGAATAGTAGCTCGTCATATTTTATCAGTCCTTGGTGGTATCATCGTAGGCCCCGTGATGGGCTTGATCATGTCAGTAGTCCTTTCTGGCATTCTTTACTACGCAGGTTTATTTATTTTAAAAACGGAATTAGAATACAAAAAAATATTTATCGTTGTTGTATTGGCTCAAATACCGGCTCAAATCATAGGTGTGCTTTCGCCCATTTCACGTGCAGTCACCCCATTTGCCATTCTCATATCGGCACTTTTGATAACTGTGGGCTTGGTTGATAATTTTATGCTTGAGAAAAAAAGAGTAACGAAAATTGTAGGAACCCTCACAGGAATTGTACTTATATTTTGGATTTATTCAGCTGTATTAGACATCACCCGCCATCGCATTAAAGTTCAAGAATACACCCCAGAAAGCCTTGATCAAATCCATAAAGAACTAAGCGAAGGTAAGTAATTTTAATTTCAAGTTTCAGCAAAGGTAAGTAATTTTAATTTCAAACATTAACTCCAGTACTTCCGAACCCCTCTTTACCACGCACTGTAGTTGAAATTTCACCAACTTCTTGAAACTCAGCTTGAATGACAGGTGCTACGATGAGCTGAGCAATACGATCTCCGGGATTAATTACAAAATTATCTTGCCCATGATTAATTATAATAATTTTTAATTCGCCACGATAATCGCTATCGATGGTTCCAGGGGTATTCACTAATGTAATCCCGCTTTTAATGGCAAGTCCACTTCGCGGTCTGACTTGAATTTCAAAGCCTTGAGGAATCTCTAAGCTTAACCCGGTTGAAACTAAAACACGTTTCCCTGGTTCAAGTATTACCGCTGTCTGAAGTGCCGCGCAAACATCAGCACCACTTGCTTCTTCAGATTGATACCCAGGAATTTTGCCTACAAAATTACCAAGTTTTTTTATCTTGATGATGGGTTTCATTTAATAAACTTCTCAACTTCACTGGATTTAATATCACCCATTACAAGTATTGCCATTTGGTCGAGATTAAATATTTTTTGAGCCAAGTCTTTAACTCCACTTGCCGTGACTTTATCAATACCTTCAACGATAGATTCTACAGGCATGTATTCGCCAAAAGTCATTTCATTTACACCAAGAGAAGACATGCGATTCTCCATATCATCTGCACCAAGTAAGATATTACCTTTTACTTGCTGTTTAAAAATTTGAAGGGCATGGGGCTTAAGTTTTTTTCTTTTTAAATCTTTAACGTCACGCTCAATGGCATCTAACACGGTTTTAACACTTTTTGCTTCAGTGCCTGCATAAACTGTTAGGGTGCCACAATCTACAAATGTAGTGAGATTTGAATAAACGGTATAAGCTAAACCCTTTTTTTCTCGAATGCTTTGATAGAGCCTAGAGCTCATTCCGCCGCCAAGCCATGCGTTTAACACAAATGCATCAAAACGATTTGGATTAACAAACGATACACCTTCAAAACCAACAACAATATGAGTTTGTTCGCCATCTTTCTCGACTACTTCACGCACTCTTTGCCATTTTGGTTTTTGACGACTTACTTTTTTGATTATTCGTTTTCTATTTTTAAAACTTTTCTCTACCTTTTCTACTACTTCATCATGTTCTAGCGCACCTGCTGCCGCTACGATTAGGTTTCTACCGGCATAGCGCTCACGATAATATTTCAAAAGTTGACCACGGGTTAAATTTTCTAAAGTTTCTTTGGTGCCTAAGATGGGCCAACCCAAAGAAGATTTTCCATAAATCTTTTCAAAGAAAAGATCGTAAATATATTCTTCAGGTGTGTCTTCCGTCATAGCAACTTCTTGAAGTATGACATTTTTTTCTCGTTCAAAATCCCGCTCAGTGAACTGAGCATTGCAAACAAGATCTCCAAGGACATCAATGTCTAAAGCTAAATCATCTTTTAATGAAAGTGCGTGAAAACAAGTGTACTCACGTGTTGTGAATGCGTTGAGATCTCCACCAACAGCTTCAATGGCTCGCGCAATATCAGAAGCAGAGCGCCGCTTTGTACCTTTAAAAACCATGTGTTCCACAAAATGGGAAGTACCCATGGTTTTTTGAGTTTCATCGCGGGTTCCTGTTTCAACAAAAACCCCCACCGCAACCGAACGTTGATAACGATGGGCCTCTGTTACTACAGTAATTCCTGAATCAAGAACGGTCTTTTTGTACATTGATTAAACGGGCTTGATTAAAAGCGCCTTGCGAGACAGTTTAATTTTCCCTGCTCGATCGACATCTAAAACTTTAACCTCAAGCTCATCACCTTCTTTTAGTACTTCAGTTACTGTGCGTACACGGTCATGAGAAATCTCAGAAATGTGTAGCAAACCATCTGTACCAGGAAGAATTTCAACAAATGCTCCGAAATCCATGATTTTTTTGACTTTACCTTGATAGGTTTTACCTATTTCAGCTTCAGCACAAATACTCATGATCATCGCTTTTGCTTTTGCTCCGGCGATCGGATCACTTGTGGCAATATTGATCTTCCCGTCATCTTCGATATCGATCTTAACTCCAGTTGCTTCAATGATTGACTTAATCATCTTGCCTCCGGGGCCAATAATCTCACGAACTTTTTCAGGTTTAACTTGGATTGTTTCAATACGTGGAGCATAGGGACTAATTTCACCACGATGAATATCGATAACTTTAAGCATTTCATTTAAAATATGAGCTCGGCCTTCAGCAGCTTGTGCTAAAGCTTTTTTCATAATTTCTAATGTTACGCCTTCAATTTTAATATCCATTTGAAATGCAGTGATTCCAGATTTACCACCAGCAACTTTAAAGTCCATATCACCCAAGTGATCTTCATCACCTAAGATGTCAGACAAAATTGCAATATCATCACCTTCTTTAATGAGACCCATAGCAATTCCTGAAACAGGCTCAACAATGGGAACACCTGCATCCATGAGACCCATGCAACCAGCACATACAGTGCCCATTGATGAGGAACCGTTAGATTCTAAAACTTCACCTACAACACGCATGGTGTAAGGGAACTTAGCAGGGTCAGGCAGTATGGCCTTAAGTGCACGCTCAGCTAATGCTCCGTGACCAATTTCACGACGGCCTGTAAAACCGATACGTCCAACTTCTCCTACGCTATAGGGAGGAAAGTTGTAATGAAGAATAAATTTCTTATAGTAATTACCAGAAACGGAATCAATGAGCTGTTCATCATCACTTGTACCAAGTGTAATTGCTCCTAGAACCTGGGTCTCACCGCGAGTAAATAAACCAGAACCGTGGGCTCTTGGCAAAATACCTACTTCGCAAGTTATAGGCCGAATATCAGTTACTTTTCGCCCGTCAATACGCACAGCTTCTTTTAAAATTGTTTGGCGTGCGACATTGTATTTTACATCTTCAACAATAGTACCTAATTCTTTTTTTCTAATTTCCAAAAGATCTTCAGGCAAGTCAATCAAGAATTTTTCAGCAGCCTCAGCTTTTGCATCATCTACAGCTTGATAACGAGCTTGTTTTTCTTCAATTTTTAAAGCGGATTTCACCTTAGGAGATAAAAATTGTTCTACTTGTTTTCTAAACGCTTCATCAACTTCTTTTGGTTTGAATTCGCGCTTGGGTTTTCCGACTGCTTTTCTTAAGCGCTCTTGTGCTTCAATGGCAGGTTGGAATGAATCATGACCAAATTTCAATGCCTCAAGCATTGTTTCTTCAGAGATGAATTTAGCTCCGCCTTCAACCATCAAGAGAGCTTTACGTGTACCAGCAACAATCATTTCAAGATCTGCTTCTTCTATCTGCGCATACGATGGATTAGCAATATATTGACCATTCACTCGAGCCACCTGACAGCTTGCTGCAGGGCCATTAAAAGGAATGTCACTGATATAAAGCGCAGTTGAAGCACCAATACCTGCTAATATTCCTGGTTCAATACTGTTGTCTGTACTTAAAACCGAAGCCACCACTTGGGTTTCAAACATATATCCTGTGGGAAATAGTGGTCTGATTGGCCGATCAATTAACCGTGAGGTTAATGTGGCATCGGTTGAGGGCTTTGCTTCACGCTTAAAAAAACCACCAGGGATTTTTCCGGATGAATAATATTTTTCTTGGTATTCAACCATGAGCGGAAAAAAATCTTTGTCAGTCGCTTTTCGACTAGAGACAACTGTTACTAAAACTCTAGTTTCATTGCATGAAACCAAAACAGAACCATCAGCTTGTTTTGCTAATTTTCCTGTCTCTAAAATTATTTCTTTATCACCAATCTTGAATTTCTCTTGGACGATATTCCAATTATGAGATTGAGCCATCACGGCCTCCTCTATCGAAGAGTCGCGACGATTTACCAAGCAGCCAATAAGACTTACGAATTACGAAAATTCTTGAGAAACATCTCATAAATTTTAGTAATTCGTGGCTGCGAAAATAGAATATCACGACTCTTGGGTTGTTATTTACGTAAACCTAAGTTCTCAATGAGCATTTTATATTTATTTACATCATTTCGTTTTAGATATTCCAAAAGTCTGCGACGTTGCCCAACAAGTTTTAACAAACCACGACGTGAATGAACGTCTTTAACATGGGTTTTAAAATGACCCGTAAGTTCGTTAATTCGATTTGTAATGAGAGCAACTTGAACCTCAGGACTACCTGTATCTAAATCATTACGACGGTGTTTTTTAATAACTGCTTGTTTGTTTTCTTTTGAGATAGCCATTTTAACTCCTTTAAAGTGTGCACTAAATTGCACACGTCTTACTGTTAAACAATCCGATATGGCCGGCGGCTAAGCGAACCAATCAGAAAAATTACTGTTCTTTTAACAAGATACACGCAAAAGTGTCAACTTTAGTTCTTATGCGGGAGTCTCAAAAACCCGCCCTAGCTTCACACCTTTTTTAGCATCTTTTACCACGACAGCTAAGAGACTCCCCTGTTCGTTAATGAGTTTTACACCGTCTTTAATCGGATAATCCACCAACTGCCCAAAGATTCCCCTAGGGATTTGGCCGTTTTTAACTAAATCCACATCACGCCCAATGAGCCTTAAAACAGGCCAATCTGAGAGAGCATCTGCCAAAGGAATGAGTTTTTCAGCAGCTAATGTTTCATTTTCACTAAATTTTGTAACTGTTTGACTTTGCTCAATATTAAAGCCACCAGAACGAGTACGCCTTAGTTTTGAGACCGTAGCGCCGACACCAAGTAGTTCTCCTAATTTTTCTGCCCATGAGCGAACATAAGTACCCTTGCCACAAGATAGTTCAATGGTGCAATAGCCCGGTTTAAAACTAGTTATCATTGCTGACTTAATGACCATCAGTTTTAAAGGTAGTACGACTTCTTTTTGGTCACGGGCATATTCATAGAGCTTCTTACCTGCGATTTTAATTGCTGAATATATTGGAACTTGAAGCATTAAGTCCCCCAACAACTCAGGCAAGCGAGCTTGGATCAATTCTTTTGTGATATGCTGAGCGTCTTTTTCTTGGATTACTTGACCTGTAATATCACCTGAATCAGTTTTAACGCCCAATTTTATTTCAACTTCATAAGCCTTATCATCTGACACCACAAACTGACTTAATTTTGTAGCTTCCCCAACAAGGCAAACAAGAAGTCCAGTTGCCAGTGGGTCAAGGGTTCCTGCATGGCCTACATCTTTTTGCTTTAAGATACGCCTGAGGCTGTCAACCACATCATGACTCGTGACAGATTCACTTTTATCAACAAGCAGAATTCCATTAAATGCCATTATAGATGTCCTTGTGTTTTAAGTACTGAATCTAATTGTTTTTCAACTTGAGCTCGAACACCATGTATCGTGCATCCGGCAGCTAATTTATGGCCACCACCGCCAAATTCTGTGGCGATATTAAGAACATTCGTATTACCGCGAGCTCTGAGTGAAAGTTTCCATTCAGTAGAAGTTTTCTCACTTAAAAAACAAACTATTTTAACACCCTCAACACCCCGTGGAAGATTGACAAAATTTTCTGACTCATCTTCTCCAGCCCCGACAGCCGCGAGGTCGTCTTGGGTCAGATAAAGTTTTGCAAGTTTTCCATCATTCTCAAATTTGAGCGAGCCCAATACTCGATGCATGAGTTTTAAACGTCGTTGAGTATACGTTTCATAAAGTGATTGGCTAATAACGTCAGGTTGAGCCCCAGCCTTTACCAGTAATGCCGCCAATGCAAATACATCTGAAGTTGCATTACTGTAGCGAAAACTCCCTGTATCAGTACTAAGTGTACAAAATAAATTCTGAGCGATAGCGGGTGTGATTTTAAACTTAGAAAAGCCTGAGAGCAGATTAAAAACTACTTGCCCTGTACTACCCGCTTTAACATCAATGAAATTGTATTTTCCAAAACGTGTATTACTTTGATGATGATCAATATTCCAGATTTCTGAAAAAAAACTCTTATCTATTTTATTACCAAGTCTTCCTAAATCACCTGAGTCTACAGTAATGAGAATTGAATTTTTAAAAGTGTTGGGGATTTTGACTTTAATAATTTCTGATTTAGGTAAAAAGCTAAGCCATTGAGGACAGCCATCGGGATTAAATGCTAAAACAGTTTTCCCTAATTGCTTTAAACCCAAAACCAAACCCAGGGTTGAGCCGATAACATCACCATCTGGTCCGTGATGACCTGAAATCACAAATTTTTTATGATTTTTAATAAGTGATGTAAAAGATTTTATTTGGACAGCAGATAACACAGGTTAATTTCTTCTACGCTTTGGCTTTTTGACTTCATCAGACTCTTCATCTTGATCGTCATCATTGTCGTCGTCATCATCACTGTCATCGTCTAGATCGTCGTCGTCTTCATCTTCTTCGTCATCGTCATCTTCTTCGTCATCGTCATCTTCTTCGTCATCGTCATCATCATCTTCTTCAAGATCTTCGTCTTCATCATCTTCTAGATCGTCATCGCTATCGTCTTCGTCGTCCGCGTCCTCATCCAGATCATCCTCATCCAGATCATCCTCATCTTCGTCGTCGACATCATCTTCGTCTTCGTTGCCAGATACCGCTAATGATTCTTCTGTTGGGACCTTATATGCAATTGAACCTAAGAGACTTTGAATTTTGTAACTATGTTCAAGCCCTTCATCGACAAAAAATTCTATTTTAGGCGTGAACCGAGTATGAAGCTGACGTCCGAGATGTTGACGAATTTCTTTTATTGATTCTTCAAGACCCTCAATGGTTTCAGCTTTTTCCTTATCAGTTCCATAGACGGTGTAATACACACGCGCAATCTGGAGATCTTTTGTCATATGAACTTGCGTGATAGTGACAAACCCAATACGTGGGTCTTTGGCACCTTTTTGCAAATAACTTGCGACTTCTTTACGAATGAGATCGGCCATGCGATTCGGGCGGTGTGATGGGCGTTGTTCCATTGTACTACTTCCTTAAAACTAATTTAAAAGTGTTGCGACTTGTTCTTTCATAAAGGCTTCAATAACGTCGCCAACTTTCATATCGTTATAATTTTCAATCGCAATACCACACTCATATCCGGTTTGAACTTCCTTAACGTCGTCTTTGAAACGCTTGAGTGAAGAAAGTTTTCCTTCATAAATTATGCGGCTTTCGCGAAGGAGTCGCACTGAAGCTTGTCTAGTAATTTTTCCGTCAGAAACAGAGCATCCAGCGATAGTTCCAAACTTTGGTACGCTAAAGAGTGATCTCACTTCTGCACGTCCCAAAGTCTTTTCAACAAAAGTAGGTGAAAGAAGACCCGTCATAGCCTTTTTAATATCATCGACTACTTCATAAATAATTGAGTAAGTCTTAATTTCAATGCCTTCTCTTTGAGCAACGCTGTTTACTCCTGTTTCAGGACGTACGTTAAAACCAATAATTACAGCATTAGAAGCAGATGCTAGAAGCACGTCACTTTCAGTGATCCCGCCGACTGTACTTGCAATTACTTTAACTTTTACTTGATCAGCAGGCATTTTATTAATGAGTTCTTTTAGAGCTTCTGCTGAACCTTGAACGTCTGCTTTTACTAATACAGAAAGTTCTTTGACGTCTGAGGTTTGTACTTTAGCGAATAAATCTTCTAACGTCATTTTCATAGCAGGCATTGCGGGGCCAGCTTTAAATTTACTTTTACGTTTTTCAACAATCTCTTGAGCCACTTCTTCGTTCTTTGCAATGTCTGCAGTGTCACCTGCAGCAGGCACAGCGTTTAAACCCAATATCTCAACCGGATCACCAGGACCCGCTTGTTTAATTTGTTGTCCACGATCATTTATCATTGCGCGAATTCGACCAGTCGTAATGCCCGCAACAATAATATCACCAACAACTGCAGTTCCTTGTTGAATCAAGACTGTTGCAACAGGGCCACGACCACGATCCAAACGTGCCTCAATAACGGTTCCAGATGCTGGGCGCTTGGCATCAGCTTTGAGTTCTAGAACTTCCGCTTGCAAAAGAACCATCTCAAGTAATTCTTTAATACCTTCTTTTTTCGCAGCAGATACTTTAGCAACAATGGTTGAACCGCCCCATTCTTCAGGAACCAGTTCAAATTCTGTTAAACCTTGAAGCACACGCTGGGGATTAGCCTGTGGCAAATCCATTTTATTCACGGCAACGATGATGGGAACACCCGCTGATTTTGCATGTAAAATAGCTTCTTTAGTTTGAGGCATAATACCGTCATCAGCTGCTACGACTAGGATAACAATATCTGTGACTTTTGCCCCACGTGCTCGCATTGCGGTAAACGCTTCATGGCCTGGAGTATCTAGAAATGTAATCCTTTTGCCATTAACAACAACACTGTACGCACCAATGTGTTGAGTTATACCACCTGCTTCGCCACTGGCCACATTAGCTTGACGAATTACATCAAGTAGTGAGGTTTTACCGTGATCGACGTGACCCATAACTGTAACAACCGGGGGACGTGTAGTTAAATTTTCTGGATTGGTCTCTGTAGCTTGTGCTTTGACGATTAATTGTTCTTCACTTAAATCTAAATTCTCAATTTCAAATCCATATTCAGAAGCAAGTACCAACGCCGTCTCAAAATCTAAAACGTCATTGACGGTAACCATACTCCCCATAGCAATGAGTTTTTTAAGAACAGCATTGTTTTTCACACTCATAGCTTGAGCTAATTGAGAAACAGTGACGCTGCCTTTAATTTTAATTTTACGTTTTGCAGCACCAGGTGTTGTAATTTGAGGTTTTTGAGCAGCTCTACCTGTGAGAGTTTTTTTCTTCTTAGGTTGAAAGAGCATTTCTCTTTTTCTGAAATCAGAAGCATTAAATGTTTCAATTTTAGTTTCACGAGCAAGAGCTGCAGCCTTTTTAGCTTGAACCAATGCTTCTTGCTTGATGAGTTTTCCAATGGCATCACGATCAAACTTATGAACCTCAAGATTTGCCTGACTTGCAGCGCGCGCTTGTGCCGCGGCTTGCTCTGAGGTACCTGTTGATGTGGCACTCTGCGGCTCTGTTGGCTTTCGTGATTGAGGAGCACGCTCTCCCATAGTAGTACGCAAATCCATTCTAGAAATAACTTGAGCAACTCGGCCACCTTGGGAATCGGTTTTAGGCGATTGAGGTTTCTCTATTGTCTCTGAAGCATCAACTGTTTCTACTAAATCTGTTTCTTCAATATTTGTCGGCTCTTGAAAATCTTGTGTCGCTTCAGGAGCAGAAAATTCAGCAGCTCCCTCAATATCACCAGCATCTTGCACATTGGCTTTACGTCTGATGACTGTTCTTGAGCTTTTTGCAGCGACCGCAGGTGTAGCTTTTGCTGATTTTGCAGCAGGAGCTTTAGCAGCAGTCTTCACTGCTGCCTTTTTAGTGGTCGTAGGAGCAGGAACAGCCACTTGTGATGCCTTCACAACTTTTGGAGTTGCAGGAGCAGCCGCAGTTACTTTGCGTTTTGTTGTCTTAGTAGTTTTAGAACTTGTTTTTGCTTTTTCTTCGTCAAAACGTGAACGAATCTGCTGGAGAAGATTATCATCCAATTCAGCCATATGGCTTTTTATAGGAATTTTAAATTCCCTTAGCTTATCCATGAGGGCAATGGTTTCCATGCCCAATTGTTTAGCTAATTCAAAGACCTTAATGTTGTCCACGTTTATCCTTTTTGTTCGTTGCGGTATACTTCGGCATCATGCTTGAGTTGTTGCGCTTTCTTATCTCCGATACCTTCAATGGTACTGAGTTCTTCTAGTGGCTTAGCCAAAAGATCATCCACACTATGAACGCCTGCTACTCTTAATTGCTCAACTGTGGTTTCACCAACACCTCGTACTTGTAGAAGTTCGGCACGAGCTTCATCGGCTTTGATTTCTTCAGGAGTTTTTTCAACTGTGGTCTCACCTTTAGATTCGGCGGCTTTAAGAGCGTTTAATTCCATTTTTAGGCGAGCTTCAGCAAGCGACTTCGCATCTGAACCACCAGCTCTTGTAATAGCCACAGTTTCTGATTGTGGAAGTGGTGTTCCGCTATCAGCATACTGCTTAATGAGATCCTTAACTGTAGTTATGAGCTTTTGAGCTTTCTCATCATCGTAACCTGGAATTTGCTTAAGATCTTCTGACGAAGCTTTTGCAATTTCATGAAGTGACGCAAAGCCAGATTGATAAATATTCTGAGCCATTGTTTCACTGATACCAGGGATAAGCATAAGATTGAAAATCGCCTCTTGGGTCTTTGCTTGAACTTTCGTTTCACTTAAAATGTCAAGTTTCCAACCAGTAAGCTTTGCAGCCAACCGAACGTTTTGTCCCTTTTTTCCAATTGCAAGACTGAGTTGATTATCAGGAACTACGATATCCATTTCACGTGAACCTTCATCGATAATAACTTTACTTACTTCAGCAGGTGCAAGTGCATTACAAACAAAACGTGAATGATCTTCGTTCCATTGAACGATATCAATTTTTTCGCCTTTAAGCTCTTGAACAATATTTTGAACGCGACTGCCCTTCATACCAACACAAGCTCCAACTGGATCAACAGATGGATCTTTACTGATAACAGCAATTTTCGCACGACTTCCTGGTTCACGAGCGGCGGCTTTGATTTCAACTATGCCGTCATAAATTTCAGGAACTTCCATTTCAAAAAGTTTCATTAAATAACGATCATCAGAGCGAGACATAATAATCTGGGGGCCGCGAAGACTTTGACGAACATCAGAGATATACCCTTGAATTCGATCACCGGGTTTAAACATTTCTCCGGGAATTTGTTCACGCTGAGGAAGATAGGCTTCTGTTCGACCAAGATCGACTACAATAGCGCCTCGTTCAACACGACGAGCGATACCACTGGCGATTTCACCTTTACGCTCTTGAAATTCAGCGTAAATAATATCACGTTCTGCATCACGTACTCGGCCAACAATGATTTGTTTTGCTGTTTGAGCAGCTATACGACCCAACTGAGATGTGTCTAATTTAATACCAAGACTGTCACCAATTTGAACTTCAGGATCCAGCTTGCGTGCGTCGTCTAATAAAATGTCTGTGTCTTCTACGTCAATTTCATCAACCACATTTTTAAATTCGAAAAGTTCAACTTCGCCACTGTCTTCGTTGAATTGAGCTTCGATCTCTTTATTCATTCCGAATTTTTTGCGTGCTGCAGTTTCCATGGCCATTTCGACGGCTTCGATAATAATTTTTTTATCGATACCTTTATCTTTGCCGACCTGATCAATCATTCGTGTCAGTTCAGAAAACAGATTCTCTGCCATTTTAAACCTTCTTTCCCTTCTTAGGTGTGGTCTTTAATTCAAAATTTATATAGGCCTTTAACACTGCCTCAACTGGTATCTTAACTTCATAGTTCTCAGCCTGAATTTTAAGATCTGTTCCATCAAATTCTTGGAGCAAACCTGTAATATTACGTCTCATTTCAAAAAACGATTCACTCCCGTTCCAGAGAGACAAGGGCTGTGAAGTGGTGACATGGATACTTTGTCCAAGTGCTCCGGTGAAATGCTCAGGCTTACGTAAACTTCTATCAAGGCCTGGGCTACTCACTTCAAGATCAAAACTTCCTGCAACCAAATCATCAGTATCAAGTAATGGATTTAAAATACGACTTGTACTTACACAGTCATCGATGCCGACAGTGCCGCCTTCTTTTTCAATCGTAACCCGAAGAATTCGACCAAAAAATTCAATGTCGTAGAGTCTAAAACCACTACCTTCAACGACGGGTCGAATAACTGCTTCTAGTTTTTCTAAATCCAAAAAAAATATCCTAAAGTTTTATGCGTGCATTTTTTTTAAATACACATATCTTGTTAAAACCAAAAAAAACGGGCCCTTCAAGGCCCGGAGCAAAATGCTAATTACGTGAGAAACCTAGCAAAACTATTGGGGTTTTGCAATATTTAGTTTCATACTGAGACCATCAGAACCATCCGGGTAATAGGCCTTTCTGACATGCATTGTCGCAAAGCCCAGAGATATATAAAATTCAACAGCAGGACGATTTTTTTCGCTTACCTCTAGAAATACTTCAGAGTTTTGCGACTTTGAGTGCACCAGATCTAATAAAAGAGCTTTCCCCACTCCACGTCGCTGCTGACTTGAAACAACACCAATAGTGGTGATTTCAATGTCAGAACCCACATTTCGGGCAAAACAATACCCCAAGATGAGGGGTTTTGAAATTAAGCGATCGGATTGAAAATCAAAAGCCACCTTAGAAAAACTACATTCTTGATCATATTCTTGACGTATTTGCAAAGGACTCCAGGGGAATTGCTGAACAGAGTCGTTAATCTTTTGAATTTCAGGAAGATCTAATTCACTGATTTGTCGAAGAGAAAGCGCCATGGGATACATTACTTCCTATAATATTTTTCACTTTATGTTTTTTGCGTAAAATTTCAAACCAATCACGCAACCTATCTTCCGCATTTTTATTTCCTAAAAATCTTTTAATACTTACTTTAAATTGTTCAAATTCCATAGTACCGAATTTAAGTCTGTTTTTATTAAAATAACTTTGAGCTTCTTCATCACTTACTTGAACAAAACTTGAATTTGATTTGTACTTAATAAATCTATTAGCCCGCATTTTACGCGATACCATTTCTTTAAGTTGCCCGTCAGTTAATCCAAATGAATTCCATTGCCCACGAAGATTTGGAGTATTCATAAGTTTTTTTTTCACATCGTTATAACTTTGTTCCACTTCTTGATCAGTAACCTTGGCAACGCCAAAGGCAGTGGCTTCTTCAGAAACCATCCATTCAATGAGGAGTCGATTTAAAGTGGTGTTAAATTCTTGGGTGTCAGTTGTGAGCGGGGTGTATTTCCCCTCATTATAAAGTACCCGATCGATAAGATAATTTGCTTCTACGTCACGATTCGTTAAGGTGCGTGTACCAACAACTCCAACGAGTTTCATCGCAAGTTGTCTTGCTGCGTGCACCTGGTAACTTGATATGAAAATTAGAATTATAATGAATGTTTTCACTTCTTTTAGAATGCCATAAAAAATGCCGCCCTTAAAGGGCGGCATAACTTTAAAATCTTAATTTCAATAGTTTAGAGTGTAAGCTTCAGGTTCAAAGTCGCAAAATAGTAGTTTAAACCTTCAATGGGTGACCCGACTTGAGGCCCGTAGGTATATGCAAGAGCGTCATCAGTACGGTAACTGATGTTCCAGAGATACCGAACATCTGCTCCTACTGAAAGTTTTTTTGTAGCGCTAATATCAACACCAACAAGTAAACCGCCATCAAAAGCATTTGAACCGCTAATTGCTGTATTGCCTGTGTACCCGTAAGAAACACGATTTGTGTAATTACGACGAGTATAACCGACAATTGCGCCAACTACAGGTGTTACGCGCCCAGGAAGTATTCCATAAGTTGCAGCTCCTGAAAGATTCATTTGGTTCATTGTAACAACTAAGCTTTGACCACTGTAACAGTAGTAACAAGGCGTTACGTTTTTAATGTCATAACTTGAATACATAAATGATGCTTCAATTCCAAATCTATCAGGCATTTGAAGATCAGCAGCCACACCAGCAGCGTAAGCACCGTTTACGTTACTTACAGAAGGATATGAACCCACACCAGCAAGACCACCAACACGAAACTTTGATTGCTGTTCTAATTCTACAGGTTTTGTATCTTCAGTTTTAACCACAACACTGTTTTCAACAGGAACTGGTTGAACAACAATTTGTTGTTGCTGTTGAACTGGCGCTGGAGCAGGTGCTGGAGTTGCAACAGGCTGAACAACAACTTGTTGTTGCTGTTGAACTGGCGCTGCAGCTGGAGCAAATAATTTATCAGCACGTTCTTTTTCAGATAAAATGCGATCATCTTCTAAACGTTGTGTAAGTCTATCTTCAGTTTGACGTTCCATATCTTCACGTTGTTTTCTCAACTGATCAGCCTTTGACTCACGAATCGCTTGAGCCTCAACAGTAGTTGCTGGCTGAACTTGTGCCTGACCACTTTGAGTTGGGGGCTGAACTATATAGATAGGTTGAAACGTTGGTTGCGCAGGTTGCTGCACTTGTTGTTGCTGTTGTTGAACCTGAATAGTAGGTGAACCTTGAGTTTGAGCAGGTCTAACTGTCTGCACTTCAACTCGTGTTGTATCACCGATATCAGCTTGAGCCAGTTTCACCCTCGTCTTTTTAGGACGCTTTGGATATAACTGCTCGATATCCTGATTCAACTCATCTTTGAGCCCTTCGTTGTAATCAGCTGCATGAATAGTTACTGACATAACCATCATACTGACAACTGCTAGGGGCAACGCGATTAACTTCTTCATTTTGGTCTCCTTAAAAACTTACAAAAGGACTGCGACAGAACCTCTAAGAGCAAGGCGCGTGCCCCCAAGCGTTGATTTGAATGATGAAGTTAAGTGTCTAAAATGATTGAATTTTAAAAAGCCATCTTGACGATCATTGAAATCTTACACAGCAAATAACAGTCGTATTCATTGACAGTGACGACAGTTTTCGTCACTTGTTTAAGTGAAAATAAAGTGAAAATATGAAGTCATTTTAGTTAAAGTCGTAAAACTCACGCTGGTGGCCGGTTCCAGACTGGAGCTAAAACCCTTCAAATTGTAATCAAACCTGTAATTTCTGACGTGATATCAATCGTCACATTCAACACAGCGCGTTTGAACTTGGCATTTAACTTGCTCAAGGGATCTCTGGGTTTTTCAATTTTATTTGGTTTTGTGCGCGTTCCCCCTACCCTTACCCCCTGCACACAGATCCAAAAACAATTGAAAACCCTTTTTTTTGCCTTTTTTCTGAAGAATCATTCCATTTGATTTCATTGAAGTGATCAATTACATCTAAATTTATTCTAAGTTCACGTTGCCTCTGTGGCGGAACTGGTAGACGCGCTGGACTCAAAAGACAGGCGCAGTTTAAAAATTTTTGTAAGTGGTTGAAATTAAATCTTAATTTCGGTCACTGGTAGAAGAAAAA
>JAWXAT010000007.1 GCA_034439615.1 Oligoflexia bacterium
AACTTCAAATCGAGAAGTTGTAGCGCCAAAATTTTCGATGAGATCGGTACGAAGGCCAGCAATCATAGGAGATGTTATTGATCCATTGACAACTTCCCAAGCAGTAAAAGCGCTGAAAAAATACGTGTAACTTCCACCATAGGCTAGATACTTAGTGAAAGGATCCATGGGGAGATAACCCCCTTGCACAGTGAGCTCGCTGCTATAATCATGTGAACGATTTTGAACTGTACCAACCTTTGGAACATCATAGAGATCAGCAAGTGCCACTTGAGAATAAGAAAAATAAATAATTGAAATCAAAAAATTTTTGAAAGTATTTTTAATCACTAGACACCTCAAGCTTTTGCTCAGGTGTACCAAAATTATATGCGAAACCTAATTTAATCATCAGATTAGTTCGCGCATTACCTGCGAAATAAATGTAATCTCGGATGTCGAATTTCAGTGAAGTTGATGGGCCTAGTAGGAATCTAAAAACCACACCGAAATCAGCACAATTCACATTACCAGAGTCAAACTTAGAAATTCCAAAACCTGCAACTAACGATGTTTCTCCATAAACAATCGAAGAATTAAAAAGTAGATTTTTATTATAAAATGGAGTGAACACGAGATTTGTTGTGTAGTAATAATTTAGAACATCGAATTTATCTTCACTGGCCACACTAAATTTAGTTGCGAGTTCTTGCTCAAGCCCCGTTGATATATTTGAAGCGTAATTAGCGTTTACAACCTCCCAACCAAAAAAATCAGTAAAAAAATGAGTGAAGCTCATGCCTAAAGCAATGTAACGAGTGAATGAATCAAGGGGCAAATAGCCTGCTTGCACAGTTAACTCATCTGAAAGCGCATAAGGTCTAGATTGAACAGCAATTACTTTCGGTGTGACGTAACTTGTCTGCCCATAAATATTGGGAGAAACAAAGCACAAGAAAATGGCAAAAAATCTCAAGAAGTAAACACACTTGTACATATCTAAAAGTGTAAGACTCCTGAGCAATTATGAAAAGGAAAATAGCAAAATTATCATCACTTAATGAGCCTTGCATGTTCTTTTAAAATACAAAGATCAGAGAAGACCTTTAGTCCAGCTTTTCGAGCCTTTTCTTCAGCTTGCGGGTGCGTAACACCTTCTTGCAGCCATAATACTTTGGCACCAACTGCTATAGCCTCATCAACAATTTGTGGCACAGCTTCACTTTTACGAAACACATCAACGATTTCAACAGGCCCTGGCACTGATGCAAGATTATCTACAGCCTTCACACCCAAAATGATTTCTCCCCCAGGCCTCACAGGAGTTATTTGGTAACCTTGATTTTGCATGTATCGACTTACACCAAAACTTGGCCTCTCAGGTTCAGGGCTCAAACCCACGACTGCAATCTTTTTATAAAGCGTAAGTGCTTCTTTCATTTCAAAGTCGATGTCTTCGTAATTAGTTATCATTTTTAAGTCTCCTTCATATTGTCACAAACTTTATAGCTATCTCAGAGGCTACGCTCACCACAAATATTTTTTAAAAAGTAGGCTCTAAGCTTAGAGCCCTTTAAACCAAGACCTAGACTATGCATGAGTTTTACGACCGCAGCCTCACGAGTCATATCACCTGCACTAATAGCACCTGCTTTTTTTGCTTTAACACCACAATCGTAAAGATCTAAATTTACACGCCCATGTGGGCATTGAGAAACAATCACAACAGGCTTTCCAAGTTGCTGTGCGCGTCTGATCATTGCAAGTACAGAATCGTCAATACTTGGAACATTACCTGAACCGAACGCCTCAAGCACTATACCTTCACAAGCCTTGTTATTAATTGTACTTAAAAGAATTTCACTGGAGATACCTGGAAATATTTTAAAACAAAAAACTTTTTCGTTAAAATTTGTCTGCCACAAAGGTTTTCCTGGTTTAACAATTTCTTTTGCTGAAAAATTCTGCCAATTCGACTCAACTTCAACTCCAATTTGCGCAAGTCGGGGGAAGTTAAAGCTTTCAAAAGCAATGTAGTCTGTTGCTGAAAATTTCGTAGATCTATTTGCACGCAAGAGTTGATTTCCAAAACACAGAGTTACTTCTTTTGGCCCTCGACAAGCCATCTCAACAGAATTAATTAGATTATCTCTCGCATCAGTACGAATCACACTCAATGGCCTTTGACTACCAGTGAGCACAATAGGTTTATCGATTTGACCTAAAGCAAAGCTAAAAGCAGAGCCTGTATAGGCCATGGAGTCAGTACCGTGGGTAAATATAAAGCCATCATATTTTTTATAATGAAACCGAAGTGTTTTGAGCCATTTGATCCAGTGAGTGGGAGTAACGTTACTTGAATCAAGATCATCTAATACTTCAACTTGTATTTTTGCGATTTTTTTAAGCTCAGGCACGAGTTCTAGAAAATGTTGAGCATTTTTTGTTAATACTAATGCTCCTTTTTTATCTTTTTGCGGAACCATACCAATTGTTCCACCTGTGTGGAGTATTAAAATGTTTTTCATAAAATGAGCTTTCTTAATTCGTTTTGAGAATAAATGTAATCCGCATAAACCATTGTGTTTGTAATATTGCGATGACCTAATGCGAGTTGAACAAGCCTCAAATCTTTTGTTTTTTTAAATAGTCGAATAGCAAATGTATGTCTAAGGGCATGAAGTTTTTTATGTACTGGGCGGTACATGACCCAAATATCGCGAAATCGATTGTAAGTTACATCAAAAATTTTTTCACCCGGTACAGTATTGGCAAATTTCAAAAGTCTTTCAAAAAGCCCCCGCGGTAATGGAATTTCTCTATCTGAGCTACCTTTAAGACCGCGAATAAGCACCGTCTCTTCAAATGAGTTAAGATCTTGTTTTGTGATATTAAGAATCTCTTGTGCTCGGGCACCCGTTTTGAGAGCCAATTCGATGAGTAATACATTACGCCCATCTTGGTCTGCAAAGCGCTTTAAAGTGTCTTCTAAAGACTGTGCTTCTGGTTCAAGTAGATACTTCGTCTTATTTAGGGAATACCGTTGTCCCCGAACTTGTGCCACCCCAAAGACCTCCTCGCTTAATTAAGCTAACGGGAATTAAGCCAACACACAAGAACGGCCTCAATTTAAAAATGTTGCAGTTTCCCAATTTTTCATGTGAAACTTTTGATGACATGACAATACACCAACCACCAGATAGTCATTCGAAGTCAAAGCCAGACGAAATCCAAAAACAATTTTGGCATTACAGACGCGTTTGGATTGGAATAATCATAGCCCTTGTTGCTGGGCGATTTTTACTTCCTCATCTTCCTATGCTTAAAGGTTGGGAGCAAAAATTCTCTGTCGCCGCCATTGATATTGGCATAGAAGCCGTTCCAGAACAGACAACGCAAGTGACGTCTGTTGAACAAGCGCTTACACTTTTGCAGTCAAAAATTCCGGTTCCTGCAAAAATAGCCCAGCTCAATAAAGCGTTTTTACTCTCAGCTTGGAAGTGTGCTCCATTAAAAAATGAAGGCCTATGTCTTCGTTATGTACTAGATGACGAACCCCTCACACTCGTAATTAGCCTTAATCCCAAACGCACCAATAAATTTCATGGTCCGTTCACGAAAGCAGGTTGGGCAGGGTATTATGTGGTGAAAAATGGGGTGGCTGCGGCATTAGTAGGGCCCTTTGATCCAAATCAACTCCTTGAAATTTGGCCATACGCACAAGAATTAATTGCACCTCCAAAATAAATCACATTGAAAATTAAAAAGACGAGGCGATTTTTTTTCTGAGTACTCAAAATGACCTAGACCACATGCTTTTGATATGGAATTAAATATCCTTAATATTTATTGCTACTTAGTAGTGTGACTTATAACCATAAGTCACACCTTATTTGGAAAAAGACGTAGCAAGACAAAGGAATTTAATAACATTCAAAGGTCGAGTCGTCTAACCTCCCAATAACTTTAAGTAATTCTTTAAATATCAATTCTAAGTTTAAAATTTAGAGCATTGCATCATTATCAATGATTGTATTTCACAACTAAATTAAACTGAAATACAATATAACGTTTGTAAAACACAACTTAATTGAATAGCCTTTTGTTATGGAAACGATACAGAACACAGAATTATCAAAAGAATCGCGTCGTCAGCGTAGCTCAAGACGCCTGCGATATGAGGCTCAGGCGAAGGTCTTTTCACAAGAAAAAGGCTCCCTTGATGGAATTCGAAACGAATTAGGACTTAGACCTTCTCAGATTTGTGAAATTTTAAAAGTTCACCCTTCGGCATGGACAAGATGGGTTCGTAAAAATCAGGCCCCACCACATGTTTTTCAAATGCTCGAATGGTACATGGAACTCCTAAAATGGCGCGGTCAACATCACCCCATTAAAACCACACTTACTCAGACACAAGTTCTTCGCCAAGAAGACCCCAAGACGTATGTCCCTGCACCTCAAGCCATCGAAACACCACATAAAATGGGGAGTATCTATATAGATAAGGTACTATTTTGGAGAATTTTGGCCATTTCGATGGTTTTTCAGGTTGCTCTAACTGTTGTAATAGTCTTTTATTTCATAAAGTTCATTTAATTTGCGGTAGCACACATTCACACCAGGAGTTTGCATGTTTAAATTTGATATCATCGAAGAACACGGTGGCCACGAACAAGTCGTACTCTGCACAAACAAAGATGCCGGCTTAAAAGCAATTATCGCAATTCACAACACCACTTTAGGCCCCGCTTTAGGTGGAACAAGAATGTGGACATATAAAAGTGATGAAGATGCATTGATTGACGTTTTAAGACTCTCAAAAGGCATGACCTATAAAGCAGCAGCAGCAGGTTTAAATTTAGGAGGCGGAAAAGCTGTTATCATCGGTGACCCAAAAAAAGATAAATCCGAAGCATTATTTCGCGCCTTTGGTCGTTTTATCGAAGGTCTTAATGGCCGTTATTTCACAGCAGAAGATGTGGGCACTGATGTTAACGACATGGAATTTATTAATATGGAAACTCAATACGTGACAGGCATTGATATTGGTCACGGTGGTTCGGGGGATCCCTCACCATTTACTGCACACGGAACATTGATGGGTATCAAAGCGTGCATTAAAGAAAAAATGAATACTGATAGTTTAAAAGGCTTAAAAGTCGCAGTTCAAGGAGTAGGGAGTGTTGGAAAACATTTAGTCGAACTTCTTCATAAAGAAAAAGCTCAGATAGTTATTACAGATACAGATAAAGAACGCGTTCAAGCAATATCATCGCAATACGGATGTGATGCTGTGTCGCCAGAAGATATTTACAGCCAAAATGTAGATATATTTTCACCCTGTGCTCTTGGGGCAGTAATTAACGATGATACGATTAATTTATTAAAATGTTCTATTGTCGCAGGCGGAGCAAACAATCAGCTTAAAGATGCACGCCACGGCGATATCTTAAAAGATAAAAACATTTTATACGCCCCTGATTATGTCATCAATGCTGGCGGCCTTATGAATGTTTATTTAGAACTTGAAGGTTACAGTCACGAGCGCGCTTTGAATATGACCCGCGGCATTTATTATAATTTACGCAAAGTATTTGCGATCGCAAAAAATGAGAACATTCCTACCTATAAAGCTGCAGATCGCATGGCCGAAGAACGCATTAATAAAATAGGTAAAGTAAAGCAGACATTCTTGGGCCGTTCAGGAAGACGATTTAACAACTTAGTAAAAGTTGATTCAAAATAAAGTAAAATTAAATCAACTCGTGTCTTTTGAATTATTCTTAAAAAACCGTGTTCATGGGTATGATTTTTTAAAAGATGCGTTGAGGCTCAAGATAAATTTCTTCTGATCCGTAAACAAAGAAATTCTTTGGTGTTTCTTGTACCCGTACACATACCAGGTGAATGGGTTTAAGCTTTGGAATTAATAGATTATAAAGATGGATTGCGAGATTTTCACCTGTTGTATTATCAAAAAATTTATTCAGATCAGATTTATTATATTTTTCTGTAATTTCATTTCGTAAAACATCTTCAAAGATATCGCGATCGCAAATGAGCCCTGATTTTGGATCAATTTTACCTTTAATAGTCACCTCGATAAAATAATCATGACCATGAACACGAAAGCATTTACCAAATACTTTTTCATTTTCTTCATCTGTAAAGTGCTCACATAAAAGCTGATGCATAGCACTAAATGTAACTCTTTTTGTGAGATAGGCAGTGTCACCCATAATAATCTGACCAAAGTTCTGGATTCTCAAATAAACGAACTCGCACAAGTTTTACTTTAGTAGTTAATAGTTTTTTAACGCCATCATAACAATAGCGAGCAAGATTTTCAGTAGTAGGAACAACTTCTTTAAAGTAGGGGATATCAAAATTTAGATGTTGATGATCAAGTGGATCAGTCACTGCTTTTAAAACATGATCCACGTCAGTAAGATTAATGACCATCCCCGTATCGGGATCAGGCTCTCCACCCAATGTGATTTCTAATATATAATTATGCCCATGACCATGCTCTGTATAACATCGCCCAAATATTTTTTTATTTTCATCTTCAGAGAATTTTTTTTGATAATAACGATGAGCTGATGAAAATCCAATTCTTCGTGACAAATAAATCATGTGAGTGAGATTCCTCCGTCAACGGGTAAAACAACACCTGTGATCCATCCGGCTGAAGGTATACTTAAATTATAAATTGCGTTAGCAACGTCAATTGCCTGCCCAACTTTTTTAAGTGGATGTGCCTGGGCCCAATCTTGTCTGATTTTTGCTTGTTCAGATTCATTTAAATTTTCAATTTTGTGAATCGGTGTATCAACAATGCCAGGGCAAACTACATTAACTCTAATATTATCCGTCGCATGTTCTAGAGCCAACGTTTGTGTAAAACTAATTTGTGCTGCCTTTAAAGTAGTGTAGGCGATAAGACCACTGATTGGCCTTAAACCTGCCGTACTTGCGACGTTTATTATCACACCAGATTTATTTTTTTTAAATTGGGGAATCAACAAACGACTCAGTCTTACTGGCGCCATGACATGAATATCAAACATTTCTTGCCATACAAGATCTGTTGATTGCAAAAAATCACCTCGGTGAAATGTGCCTGCATTATTAATAAGTATTCCAATATGAGGTGTTTTTTTAATGCATGCTGATATTAAATCTTTGATTGATTTTTCATCAGTAAGATCTGATTGAATAACATGATTTTTTGTTTTTAATTTTGCGGCTACTTTTTCGAGATATTCAAGCCTACGCCCGGTGAGTATGACTTCATAGCCGTTATCAGAGAAAATCTGAGCCACAGAGGCTCCGATGCCAGTGCCTGCACCTGTAACTAATACTGCGGGTTTTTCATTCATGCGCTTTTGATCCCATCACTTTTCTGAAGGCCATGATCAACAGATTTGTGAAGGTAATCAATCATTTTTTTAATATTCTTTGTATCTTCTTTTGCCAGCCCCATAAACATGAGGCCATAGCCAGTAGGCTCCACTGCACGGTGCCACATGACTTTTGAAAGCACAGAAAACTGGATCGGACCCAGTGATAAATTGATCCAGACCATGTCACCTAAATCAAGACGGGCCTTCATATCAACATAACAACCTTTTTTTGAAATATCGAGGACATTACAATCTATCATAATTTGTCGAATGCGCATCTGCGCACCGAGGTTTACATTAAAGCGGGTATCACGCTCCCACCATTTAAGATTTGGATTAAAATAGGGGCTAATAATATGTTTTTGAAGAAAAAATCCAACACATCCAATTGTCACCAAGTGAAATAGGACAACGATGTAAATGCTGTATGCGGGATTTTTAATATACATAAAAGTATTTTGAAGGAGCAGATATGCGGAGCATGCTAAAAACGCAAAGTAACCCCATTTTGCAACACTGTGAATTCCGTATGCTACAATTGGAAAACAGGCGAGGAGCAACCATTCATAGTTTGAAAAATGATGAAACACACTTCGCGGGCCAAAATAGGGCCAGTTGTTGATCCATGCAACCTGAATGATATTTCCAAGGGGAGCTAGTAAATAGGCCCAAGCAATAATGCTGATTGAAAGAGGCTTTTCTTTCATCGCACTTACCCAGTCTTTTTCTGACGTAAGGGGTGAGTCACTTCATAAGCACGTGCTTCAATAAAAATACGAAGGAGTTCTTTATCTAACTTACCTTCTTTAGCTTCATCGTGAAGAATGTCAAGTGCCCGAGTATTATCAACAGCTTTTTTATAAGGACGATCAAATGCAGTGAGAGCATCATAAATATCACTGATGGTCATCATGCGTGATTGAATAGGAATTTGATCAGCTTTAAGTTTTCGTGGGTAGCCGGTGCCATCAAGTTTTTCATGATGAGCATGAGCAATTTCTGGTACGTTTTGTAAAGTTTCAGTCCAAGCAATTTGACTTAGAAAATCATATGTGTGAGAGACGTGTGATTCAATCTGTACTCTTTCTTGTGGGCTTAATGTTCCACGCTTAACAGAAAGCCTCACGATTTCATTTTCATCAAGAATTTTTTGCCCAATATCTTCACTCATGCGTTTGATTTCGCCCATGAGCTTTATGATGTCAAAATCTTTGTCTAAGATTTGACTCTCGTTGGCCTTTAATATTCCTCGACGAATCTGATCGATTTGTTGTCTGAATTGGTCAATGGCCCAAAGTGATTTACCCAATTCAGCTTGTGGGTCTAGAGGATTTTGTTGGGTAGCATGACCTACAAGCTTTTCAGCACAGTATCTCCAGGCACGAGCTTCATTTACTGAAGTGATCGTCTGAAGACGCAATAAAACTGTCTCTAATTCATTTGGAAAAAGCTTTTGGCCTTTTGTCAGAATTGCTTCACGTACACCGATTTTTCCAAAATCATGTAAAAGACTTGCGTAGCGAATTTCTCGTATTTGTTCAGTTGAGAAGCGAATGTCTTTAAGTATTCCAGAAGTAGTTGAGTCAACGACCTCTGCAAGGCGCACAGTGAGTTGCGCTACACGATCACTATGACCAGATGTTGACGGGTCTCTTGCTTCAATAGCCATAACTGAAGCTTTAACAAAACTTTCAAAGAGATTACTTATGTCTTCAGTAAGTTTTGCGTTCTCAAGAGCCACAGCGGCGTGAGATGCAAATGTGTGCATGAGTTTGTCGTCATGTTCAGAAAAAGCAATAATGTCTGCTTCAGGAACTCTGATTGAAGCTTCTCCTGGTGGAATGTCGTCAGCGCGCCTGTAAGTTCTTTTTTTATTTACAAGTTGTACGACTCCAAGAATTTTTCCTTTATTTGTTTTAATAGGAACCGCAAGAACTGATTTAGTTCTGTATTTATTCATGCGATCCATCACAGGATTAAATTTATAAGGAGTTCCTGTGGGTAGTGCATAGGCATCTCGAATACGAATACTTTGACCGGTGAGTGCGACATAACCAGCAATACTGTCGTGATTTAATTCTAATAATTGTCTTTTAAGTGATGCGCCAGTTGCTGCAGAATTCAATGAATGACTAAATCTCAACATCGGGACAAACTCTGAGCGTGCGCCGCCAATGCTGTCTTGTTTTATTCTTTCTATAAGATAAATACTGCCACCATCGGCATATGTATTTTCTGTTGCTTTACCTAAGATCATTTCTAAAATTTTAGTGGATTCATGTTCAGCGGATAAAGCAGCACCAACCTCAAGCAAACTCGCGAGTTCGCGATCTTCTTGAACAGTTCTGGGTTTGAGGCGATAAACTTTACCGCTCTTTTGATTTTTAGGCTGACTCAAACTGTTTATCCTTTATGTATTAAAATACACCATCCATTTGATTACTTATCGTCAAATGGACCTAACACCTTGAATTCACGCCTTGAATTCTTCATGATTTTAAATGTGAGTTATATCAGTCAATTAGAAATAAAAAACCAGGTGTCAAACACCTGGTTGTCGGTCGAGCAGGACCCCATTTCGGTATCAGTTATGCAGATTTTTTCATCAATCTGCGACTGTAATCATAGAATTTCTTATTAAAATCAGTGGGCTTGCGACCCTCTTTGGTAATAAGACCTTCTTTAAACCAGTCGAAATGTTCCATGCAAAAATTTGCCTTTTCTGATTTGCTTTTGCAGCTTTCAGCAAGACACATTCCTGGCAATGAAATTACGTTATTTTTAGACGGGCCTTGGTGCGAAACTTTGCCACCGTTGCCTTGTCCGCCTTTTTCCTGTGTTGGTGTAGGAACAGGTACCTGAGCTGCATTAATTGGCTTTGCCATCGTAAACCTCCGCATGAATTATGGACCACTTGACGTAAGTCCTAATTTCTTATCGGGGCTTTAATAGAAAACTTTAACTTTAGTCTAGGTCATTTAGAATGTGAGAAATTCTGACTAAAAATTAGACACTGAATCTGGCGCAACGATTCCAACGTAGGGATTATGAATATACTCTAAGCTCCAGCCACGTGGTTGGCCTAAACGCATGAATACCATATAGGCCGGATCAAAAAACCAATCACCACGCTTAGAATAACTGCTATCTGTATCATCAAACCATGCCCAAGGTGGTTTTGCCAGGCCTCGGCCAAATTTTTCACCTGCGAATGCTTCTGGTACATCACCAATTTGAAATCGTGTTCCGCCATATTTGAAATTCTTGTTCCAAATCTTGCCTCGGCCCACGTGATCTTTTCTACTCCATAAATCTGACATTGAAGTTAAAAGATAACGATAAGTTCCGTTTTTCTTACCATTGGGGTCATCAGCTGTAGTTCCAATTGAATAAATAAGACGGGGATTGTTATTGGGAAGGTCATCCCAGTTATAAACGGCATGTCCTCCAGAATCAATACGAAGTGCAATGCGACGATCACGCCCAGAAAGATCAGGAGCAGGAGCGACTGTGGTTTTTGGATTTGCGTAACCAATGATATCGTAATGGGCGACAGTTGAAATATAAACAACATCACCCATTTCATGACTTGGGTTTTTCACAACCGTATAAAAAGCCCCTTCAAGATCATTCTCATGACAAAATTTCCAAAAACACACAGCTTGATAATCACGTGGATGAAAAAAAGCATAAGTGATGAAGTAATGAGTACTTGTTTCAACAACATCATAATAGACATAAGCGGGCGTTGGGTATTTTTCTAAATTATCCCAATTATTATTTCCAACCCAGTCTCCATCAAAATTAAATCGGGTGATGGCATCAGCGCGTGGGTTTTTTCCGATTTCTTGATAAATTACTGGAGCATGATAGATGGCAAGTTTTTTAAGAAAATCAGATCCCAAGACAGAAGCGGTGAGTGCTTTTGATGGGCATAAAATTAAAACAATTAAAAGCCCCAGCAATCCCTGAGACATTCTTCCCCCAGATGCGTAACTTTAGATTTAAGCTACATATCTAGAATATCACTTCCACAAAAAATAAATGCGCGACTTAGGTGATGTTACCTCGTGAATTATGCAAATTTACGAATTTAGAATTGACGATGGTCTAGAGATTACCCGCGAAAAAAGGCCCCCAGCTCATTTTCCATAGGTTTTATGAGGGCAGAAATATTCTCAAGTCCAAGTGATTTACTTTCAGGTTTTTCAAAATTTTTAAGAACTCCCTCTAATACGGGAAGCACAACACTCACACTTGAACTTAATTCTTGAGCTAACTTCATATCTTTATGGGCATGCTCTAATTTAAAGCGCGCAGTAAAATCATCTGCTAAAATTTGAGGCCCGTAGATTTTTAGCATCTCACTACTTGCAGTACCCGAGAGCAGAGTATCAAATAATTCTTTAGGTTTGAGCCCAAAACGAATCGCTAATGGAAGTGCTTCAGCAAAAACAGCTAAGTTTCCGATGCAAATGAGGTTATTAATAATTTTTGCTATATGGCCGTTTCCGATATCGCCAAAATGACTTTGAATTTTACTCACAGCTTCAAGTACTTCTTTAACTTCTTCAAACCAGACTTTAGGGCCACCCACAAAAAGAGTGAGGGTGCCCTCATTTGCACCTTTTACTCCTCCTGTCACTGGAGAATCAAAAAATTTTAATGAACGCCGGTCAAATTCTTGAAATATTTTTTTTGTACTTTCAGGAGAAGACGTCGACATATCAACAACTGTATGATGACTTTGTAAAAGATGAATAAGGCCACTTTTACCAATGGTGAGCTCTTCAACTTCCACACTTGTTGGAACCATCAGAACAATAACGTCACTCTGCGCGACAAGTTCACTTAAATTGATAGCGGTTTTTGCACCTAAACTTTTAAGTTCACCAACGACTGTGAGATTTTTATGTGGCAATACAGTAAGATTAAAATTTTTCTTAAGCCAATTTCTTGCCATAGGTGCACCCATCAGGCCGAGTCCTATGAGTCCTACTTTTTTCATTACTTTGTCTCTTTTTTATCGATGTAAAGATCTGCTAAGTCAAGCTGATTGAGTTCATTGAGTCTCCAGCCCTTGATCTCTGGTTTCATGAGCATTGAAAAATGAATTCTGCCTAATGGAATACCCACGTATTCTTCTTTAAATAAAATATTATGGGCCACCGCACACACATTTTTTCTCTGGGTATAATTCATTTTTCTTTCACCTAAAGCTTTAACTAATCCGTCAAAGCGCACGTTTGAAAAGCCAACATAATTTTCAAGATGCCCTGTTTGAAATCTCTCAATTGCAGCCACACAAGTTGGTCTATTAAGCGCAACACCTAGCCTAAATGAATCAGGGGGGCTTGATTTAAGAGTGGCTAAATATTGTTTTTGTTCAAGCCCTCTAATTTCTACTTTCAAACCCAAATGACTTCGCCATTGTTCTTGAACCCATTCAGCAGTTTTTTTGATGTCATCACCACCGAGTTGACTAAAATAAAATTTTACAGATTTTTTTAAATCAAGTGGCGGCTGACTGGGAATAAACTCATTGCAAAAACCACCAGCTACCGGAAGCATGCTTTCAGTGATGCCAGGGCATCCTGGAGGGCCCAATGCATGAAACAAACGCGTGAAGTCTTTAAAATTTAAGCCATGGGCTAGGGCTTTACGAACTTCTTTTTTCTCAAAAGGGCTGCCAGGCCGCAGATTAAACCCAATGTAATCATAACGAGAAACAGGAAGTTGTAAAAAATCAGATCTCATTTTATAGGCTGGTATATTTGCAGTAGTTAAGCGCCATAAAAAATTAATCACACCTTTTTCATAGAGATTTAAAGCTGTGGAATCTTCTTCAACAAAAATAATTTCAGTTAAGGGTCGAGGGTTACGACCTGTCCAGTAGTTGTAATTGGGTTCTAATATTATTTTTTTCCCTTTAGACCATTCTTTAATTTTATAAGGGCCGCTAGTAACTTGTTTTGTAAAATCGCCACCTACAGGTGGCTTATAGGCAACAAATAATGGATTAGAAAGTTTCTCTAAAAATTCATAATCAGTGTTTGTGAGTTCAAATTCAAGATCAAGTGGAGTTACGGCCTTTAACCCTAGTTCTTTACTTGGAATCTTCCCTTCATAAATAGATTTTCCGTTTTTTACATTAAAGAACAAAAATGAATGAGGTGATTTACTCGTAGGTTCTACAACACGCCGAAATGAATCTACAAAATCTTGGGCTGTAATGGGTGTGTTATCACTCCATTTGATATTCTTTTTAATTTTGCAGTGCACAAGTGTCGGGTTTTTAAAACGACAACGCTCAGCAAGATCAAAAACCAATTCATCTTTTGAATAGCGAATTAGACCTCGAAAAAGGTTTCCGACAAGATAAGTGTGTTCACCTGGAGTTACTTGAATGGGATCAACAGTTTGTGGCTCATGCTTTAAGTGAAATCGAAATGTTTCATCAGCTAAACATTCGACATCAAAAGTTAGACCAAAGATCATTAAACCCAATATTAAACAATGCAACATGATCACCCTTCATAAACAATTATTTTGTTTTTGCTTCGGTCCAGAGCTGATCCCACATCTCACTGTGAACGCCAAGATCTTTCAGAAATTCCAAATGACCCACTTGAATTTTTTTCAGATGACTCGGCCTTAAGACTTCCTCAGAAATTAAAGATTCTGCAGCCTTATTAGGAGAACTGTAACCCAATTCTTCAGTAATTTCTTTGTTTACCTGAGCCTCAAGAATATAATTGATAAAGGCATGGGCAAGTTCAATGTTGTGAGCTTTTAAAGGAATAGCCATGGTGTCGATCCATACGGTTCCACCTTCTTTGGGTGTCACATATTTTAATTCAGGATTTGAGCGCATGAGAATTTGAGCATCGCCACTATAAATTTGTGCAATCCATATATCACCCGAAAGTACGTGTTGTTTAGGATCACTGGCAAAGAGTCTAATACTGGGCTTAAGTTTAATAAGCAATTTTTGCGCTTCTTCAAGTTCCTTTTTTTTCACTGAATTATTTGAGTATCCAAGCTTATGCAACATGGCCCCCAAAACTTCGCGCTCATCATCGAGGAGTGAAATATGCCCAGCGTATTCTTTTTGAAACAGTGCATTCCAAGACTCAATAGGAGTTTTCACAAATTTCGTATTGTAAATAAGCCCTGTGGTACCCCAGGTATAAGGTACTGAGTATTTACTTCCTGGGTCATATGGTACTTCAACAAAATCATTGGCAAGATTTTTATAGTTTGAGAGTTTTGATTTATCTAATTCCATCACAAGCTTGCTAGCAATCAGTGCACGTACGATGTAATCAGAAGGCACAATGACATCATAACCTTCAGCTCCAGCTTGAAGCTTTGCAAGTAACTCTTCATTATTAGAGAAGTTATCGTAACGAACCTGACAATTATTTTTCACTTCAAAGTCTTTAATTACTTTTGCAGGAAAATAATCGCTCATTGCAAAAAGATGGAGCGTTTTTTTAGGCGCATCACTTTGTATCTCAATGCGTGCAGCGCGATACTTACTAAAGGCCCAAAGACCAGCTACAACAAAGAGTACTAAGAAGGTTAAGATTTTTTTCATGAAGAGGCTCCTGCATTTTTTCTATTTTGATTCCAAAAAGCCAAAGTGACCAACACAAGGCTTGCGCATAAAATTAATGCACTTAAAGCATTAACAGAGGGACTTACTCCAAATTTGAGCATTGAGTAAATCTTCAGTGGTAAAGTAGTTGCTCCAACACCTGCTGTGAAAAAAGACACAATAAAGTCGTCAAAGCTCAAAGTAAAAACCATAAGCATTCCAGATACCATGGCAGGCCATAATTGGGGAAGTGTGATCTTTAAAAGTATTGTCCAACGACCTGCTCCCAGATCAGAGGCTGCTTCTTCAAGCATTGAATCCATTGCGACAAGGCGTGAGCGCACCAGTGTGGCCACATACGCTGTGCCAAAAGCCGTATGAGCAATGATGACCGAGAGTTTTCCTAGAGGAATAGAGAGCCAGACGAAAAAACAGAGTAAAGAAAGTCCTTGAACTATTTCTGGTAAGAAAATGGGTAAAGACGCCATTTTTTGTAAAACAAAGCGCCCACGAACTGGCCCCCTGGTCATGGCAAGACCTACTGCTAATCCAAAAACCGCACTCGTTATAGTTGCAGCAAATGCGATTTCTAGAGAATTTGAAAGCGCTTCAAGAATAGCTACATCATCAAAAAGTTTAGTGTACCAATCGGTGGTGAAACCTTGCCAAATAACTCCTCTAGGTGCTGAGTTAAATGAAAGACTTACTAAGACAACCATGGGTAAAAATAAAAATGCATACACAAGAATTACGCCGATGAGTGAGATCACTTTACTCATGCCAATAAATCCTCAGTTTGTCCTTTGGTTACTTTTTCAAATACCCACAGACATAAACCAATAAATAAAATCAAAACCACACTAAGCGCACTCCCAAATGGCCAATTTCTGACAGTTAGAAATTGTTGGGCTAATAAATTACCCACATACAAACTAGTGCCTCCGCCTAAAATATCAGGAATCACAAATTCACCAAGGGCTGGAATAAAAACCATAATGCTGCCAGCGATAAGACCTGGGAAACAAAGAGGCAATGTGATTTGAAAAAATCTTTTTACAGGCCCAGCTCCAAGATCTGCCCCGGCCTCTAAAAGCTTTGTATCGAGTTTTTCTACACTGACATACAAGCTCATAGCCATGTAAGGGAGATAGTTATAAACCATACCGATAAGTACGGCCTGAGGTGTAAAAAGCAGATGAAGGCTTTGTGGCTGAAAACCTATTTTTTCAAGCATATGATTTAACCAGCCATTATCAGATAAAATAATCATCCAAGCGTAGGTACGAATTAAAAAATTTGTCCAAAAGGGGATGATCAATAAAAAAAACAGAACACTTCGAAATCGACCGGCTCGAAAAACTAAAAATAAAGCCAACGGAAAACCAATAAGCATACATAAGATCGTACTTAGACCTGCGAGTAAAATCGATCTGCCCAGACTTGAAACTAAAGTAGCCCCCATTTGAGGGTCAGACATACGACGATAATTTTCTAAATTAAATACAGCTTCTACTCCACCGTATGCACCACGAGTCATAAAACTAATGGCAATGACATAGAGAAGGGGAGCCGCGACAAGGCTAACAATCCAAAACCACGCAAGAGCTGTAAAACCTGAATTGCGATCTACACCCACTTTTGTTCTCACTGCAGCTGATTCTCTGGGAAGTAATGAGATTGTACGGTTTGCCAACCCAGATGAATTCGATCTCCTGCTTGGAAAACTTTTTTAGCGAGCTTTTGAGTATTTTGCTGAAATACTGTGACGTTGTTACCATTTTTTAAAGTAACTTCAAATTGTGTATGAGTACCAAGATAGGTGAGGGCTCGAATATTTCCTTCAGCCACATTTTCCATGGTTGTTGGCCGTCTAGAAAAAATTGTAAGTTTCTCTGGCCTTAAGCAAACAGCACCAAGACTTCCTGAAATTTTTTGATCATTGGGAGGTTCTACAAAATAAAGACCAAGACCATCTACGTCACATAAGAATTTCCCTGATTCTTCACGAAGTGTTCCTTTGAGGCTATTGATTCCACCAACAAAACTTGCCACAAAAAAACATTTAGGAAACTCATAAATCTCATTTGGAGTACCTAATTGAACAATTTTACCTTTATTCATAACTGCAACGCGATCACTCATATTAAGCGCTTCTTGCTGATCGTGAGTGACGAATACAAAAGTCGTTTTAACTCTTTTTTGAATGGCTACGAGTTCTTGCTGTAATTGCAGACGAAGTTTTAGATCAAGTGCACCCAATGGTTCATCTAATAGCAGAAGATTTGGCATATTCGCCAGTGCTCGTACTAAAGCGACTCGTTGTTGCTCACCCCCTGAAAGTGAGGTTACAAGTCTGCCGCCTTGACCTTTAAGATTTGCAAGCTCAAGCATTTCTTCAACACGAAGTTTAATATCTTTTTCAGCTACTTTTTTACACCTTAGACCAAACGCGATGTTGTCAAAAATATTCATATGTGGAAAAAGTGCGTACCGTTGAAATACGGTGTGAACGTTTCGTCTGTGTGGCTCAAGATGGGTGATATCTTGACCATTAAGCCTCAGGCTTCCTGAATCAGGAAATTCTAGCCCTGCAATCAGTCTAAGAAGTGTGGTTTTACCACAACCGCTGGGACCTAAAATTGAAACAAATTCCCCAGCAGCAACTGTGAGGCTCACATCATCTACGACAGTTTTGGTTGCCGAAAATTTTTTAGAAACACCAATGACTTCTAGCACGAAATCTTTTCTCAAAACTATGAGAGAGTTTCAACAACTCTCTTTAAGTTTCTTAAACTAATTTCGAACAGTCATGGGCACATAGTTGATTTCGATGGTTGAATCTTGAGGAGGAATCGCACTTCCACGAAAAACAATAGAATTTGGGCCTGAATTGTAAACCCAACCGTTCGTAGCGTTCTGAGCGATATTTACTCCATTCACTTTCACACGAATCGTGTCTACTTGAGGAATTCTCTCTAAGTAAAACTGTGTGCTCAACTCTGTAATTTTAGCCTGAATGGCATCAAGTGTACCTGCATAGCTCGAATCACAAAGACTACCTGAAACTCCATCTGTTGCTGCTGTGAGCTCCATGTAGCGTGTGCCCATAATAGAACCCGTACTTGCGTATTGCTGTTGGCAACTAGCAGTTGTCACAGAAATATTTGAAACATTATACCGTCGCATTGGCGCTGTAGAACGTGTGAGAGTATCGAGATAAGACACATAGCTATTAACACTATCAAGAGATGAAGCACTATAACTGCGTGAAGCGCCACAACCCTGGCATCTTGTTACACCGCTAAAATCATCTTCATCAGATAAAATAATAACAGCTAAAAAAGATTGTGATCTTAAGAAACCCGCATTGGTTGGGCTGTTCAGGGTTTCTTTGAAAGATTCAAACGCGCGTTCATCACCAGTGCCGCTTGTACCTTGAGTGGCATTTACAACAAATACGTTATTCATATTTGGTGTTGTAGGCAAGATGGTAAAAATTCCGGTATGGCTTGTTTGATCAGTACCATCTCGAAATTTTGCTATTAGTTGATTGTTCTGATGTGCTTGATTTGCCAAATAAGCTTGTGTGGTAGTAACAGATATTTTGAAGTCATAACCTTTGGTACGAAAATTTGCGATAAAGCTATTAAAGTTGTTCACCAGGTTTTGCTGATAAGGAGACATAGAACCTGAGTTATCGATCACCCACAGAATATCTAGTTGGTTATTAAAGATACCTCTAGATTGTTTAAATGAATCACCCTCAGGCAAAATGCTAAACGAAGGGTTTTCTTTTCCGCAACCTGTTAGCACTGTAACGGCAGCAATTACGGCTAAAGTAACTAAGGTAAGGTTATTTAAAGTATTCATATGTACGCCCCTTTGTTGGAAGATCTTCTTCCGGTTGCTCAGGCGCGTACATACAGAGTGAAAGTGAGCATTGTTCTTAACTTTTAGACTACGCTCAATTAAGCGTTGCGTCAAAAAAACACGTAACTCGTTGTCTGCACTGGTTTATAAGGGTTTCCGGCAGGTCCGCAAGTATAATTACACAGTAAATTCAATTAGTTACAAAAATTGACGAGGAACAAATTATTTTTTACTGACTAATGTTTTTACGAAAAATATGACTTTCCTGCATCAGTTTAGATTGGGGATGTTCTAAGCCCATGAGCATGATTTTCACGTAACCCTGTTGGCGTCATCTCAATGAAATAGGCTTTTTCACCCAATTCTTGAAGAGTCAGTGCATTCACGTAACTCATACCACTTCGAAGCCCACCACATAGTTCATCAATCACATCTTTAACATGGCCCTTACATGCCACCATAGTGCTTTCACCTTCAGGAGCCATTCCCTCTGGAACTTCTCCACGCCAACTGACTTGGGCACTTTTTGAAGCCATTCCGCGATACTGTTTAAAGCCTTTTTTGATGTCGCCAGGGGTCTCTATTGTTCCGGCAAGCAGAGAACCTACCATCACAGAACTTGCCCCTGCTGCTAAGGCTTTTACTAAATCACCACTGGTTTTGATTCCACCATCCGCGATCAAGGGGACTTTGTATTCTTCACTGACTTCACGACACATTGAAATTGCTGTTAATTGTGGAACCCCACAACCTGTAATAATACGTGTCGTGCACATGCTCCCAGGGCCTATTCCTACTTTTATCGCATCAGCACCGGCTTGTATTAAATCAAGTGTGCCTTCAGGTGTTGCGACATTTCCAGCAATCACTTCAATATCTGAAAATGTGTCTTTGAGATATTTGAGCGTTTCCATCATAGAAACTGAGTGCCCATGGGCAATATCGATAGTGAGAATTGTAACCCCAGCTTTTACAAGTGCTTGGGCACGTTCTTTAAAGTCATCATTTACACCAATACTTGCAGACACAACACTGATACCCGCTTCAACTACTTTACGCACTTCATGTACCTGCTCTTGAATTGTAATAAAGCGGTGAATGATACCGAGGCCTCCTAATTTCCCGATGGCAATGGCCATTTGGCTTTCAGTAACGGTGTCCATGTTAGATGAAATAATAGGAATACTAAGTCTCTGTTTTTTAGTAATTTGTGTGTCAAGTTGAGGATTACGGCGTGACCTTACTTCAGATTTTGCGGGCACGATGAGAACATCATCAAATGTTAAACCGCGGTCACGATTGAGAAGCTCCCGACAATGAAATCGAATGGCCATTTGTCTCCTTAGATGCATGCGTTAATTTTTCATAAACGCAGTACATAACAATAAAACTATATGTCTCCAAAACTAGGCACATGAAAAGTGCTGCACTAAATAAAAATGCTGTTTCCAAACGCGTGACTGAATGAAGACAAAGTCGAGGAACAATACTTAAAAGCATGGTCAAAATCAAGATTCCCATGACTTTCATGAGGTTTCCTTGAACTAAGGCGCGTGACTGCTTAAGAGCGTCGATTTGACCTGTTTTGTACTTAGAATCAAATTGCACCACAAAAGGCACAAAATAGAGTCTAACGGCTTCGATTATTCCTGGAACTATAAAGAGAAGGATTTTTAAGAGTATAGGAAGTAGTGCTCTAGTTGTTTCTATGATGATGTATTTAAGGTTCGCAGAGAGGGCCTTAAATATATTTGAATCAATGCGGTTTTTAACATCAAAAGTAACTTGATTAATGATGATCATCGAAAATGCTGAAACAACGAGTTGAATTGATATCGCAAGCCCTGCAGCTGAAATAATAAAACGCTCGTCAAGTTGGCGTATAAAGTTGGTCATAAAATTTGAGCAAATATCAATAAATAGTGTGAATAAAACCCAAGGCCAAACGCGCTTAAAGACAAGGGGCCATAAAAGCAACGCTTGATTCCATATGCCCGATAATTTCATAGAACCACCTTAGCTTTAAGTTTTTCAGCCAAACTTAACCAATGAGAAAAATCATGATCTGTTGAATTAATAAAGTCTGTCAAAAAATTCTGAATTCCTAAAATCTTAATTTGTGGTGACCAATGAGCAGAAGATAACTTCAATAGAGCTGATTGACTCAATTTAAGTGCCGAAGTTAGATTATTTTTTTTAAGATGCACGAGCACCCCACAAACTTGAATATGAGCTTGAACATCATCTTTTTGAGGTTGAGGGAGCTCGATCCATTTGTGCTCCCAATGTTTATGAGCATCCCAATAACCAAAACGGTTAAAATCAATTACACCAGCTTGCCAAGCGCTAATGATGTCATCTGAAACTTTAAAAGTGCTCACAAACTAACTATCGAATTCTTGAGCTCCTTTGTCAACTCAGAGCAGCACACTTAAGATTGTTATCATGTGATAACGGTAATTAAGCCAATGTAAGTTTTGTAAGTTCCTATTTTTCGGCGATTGATTAAAACTAGTTCACATCTTCAAATTTTAACAACACTAGGAGGCCTAAGTTGAGATACAACTTTTTCATTTATCTTTTTCTAGTAGTATTAGCTTTTGGATATTCAGCAAATGCTAACGAATCAGCAGAAACTGAATCTGCATCCCTTAAAATCACAGCCCAATGCATCGACACTATTGGTTCAAGTTTTATCGATGCTCGACAACATGTTTGTATGTCTACCAATACTCAAAGAGTACGCTACGGAAGTCGCCCGTTAATACTCGATTCCACACTGAGCCGGGCTGCCCAAATTTTTGCTCGTGATATGGCTACAAGAAAATACTTTAGCCACAATAGTCCTGAAGGTCGCGATTTAAAATGGCGCTTAAAGACAGGGCAAATTGTTTATATGAGCGCCGGTGAGAATATAGCCATGGGATATAAAACTTCAGATGAAGTAATTCGCGGTTGGATGAATTCACCCGGGCATCGCAAAAATATGCTAGCTCCGAAATTTGGACGCATCGGTGTGGGTTATTCAAATAATTATTGGGTTCAAATTTTTGCAAACTAAGCGCCTTAACAAAACCCTAATATTCGGGAGTAGCGCCTTAAATTTTTGGAAGTGTAAAATAAAATATCGAACCACGGCTTGGTTCAGATGTCGCCCATACCTGGCCACCGTGTCGTTCGATAATTTTTTTAACTGTCGCAAGACCAATGCCTGTACCTTTATATATTTCTTTACTGTGTAGGCGCTTAAAAACTATGAAAATACGATCGGCATGCATAGGGTCAAAGCCAATCCCATTATCTTTTACCGCAAATTCCCATTTATTTTCTTTCTCAGTTACTTTAATATCAATTTTTAGAGGTTCACTTCCTCGAAACTTGATCGCATTACTTATTAAATTTTGAAAAACCTGCGAAAGTTGAGGCACATTTCCCTTAACCTTTGGAAATTTATCAGCAGTAATTTGCACTTTAGATTCATCAATTAATAATGCCAAATTTTTCACCGCTCGATCAAATGTCTCATGAACATCGATTATTAAAAATTCATGCTCAGGTGATGCAAGGCGAGAAAAAGCCAATAAATCATGTATGAGCTCATGCATTCGAGTGGCACCTTCAACAATGTATTGAATGAACTCTTTACCGTCATTATCTAATTTATCTTTGTAGCGGTTCTCAAGTAATAGCGCGTAACTTCCCACCATACGTAGTGGTTCTTGTAGATCATGAGATGAAATATAAGCAAACTGCTCAAGTTCTTTATTGGTGCGTTCTAACAATTCTCGAGCCTTACGTTCTTCTTCTGTTTTTCTTCTCTGAGAAATATCCCGAACTACACTAATAGTACCAATAACATTGTCTCCCTCCATAAGGGCTTGTGCTGATGATTCTATTGGAATGTATTCTCCAGATTTTGATTTAGAGCGTGTTTCAAAGGTTACTGCTTTTTTATTTAATACAGTCTCTTGAAACAACGCCATCACTCGGGGAAGATCGTCTGGATGTATAAGCTGAGGAAAATCTTTTCCGATAAATTCATCGGGTCTCCAACCAGTAAGTGTTTCAAATCCTGGAGACATGCTCGTGATGATACCTTTACCATCTGTTGTGCAGATAGTGTCATGAACCGCATTGATTAAATGCCTAAGACGTACCTCTGAATTGCGAATTGTATCTTCGGCAGCCTTTCGCTCAGTAATATCGCGAATTATTGCCGAATAAAATCTTTTATCACCTTGAAGCCAATCAGAGAGAGATAGTTCTATAGGAAATTCAATGGCGCCTTTTCTTAAGCCCATTAATTCAACTGTTTTAAAAATTCGTTTTTCACCAGTTGAATTCATGCGATCCATGCCCATCTGATGCATTTTGCGAAATCTTTCAGGCATAATGAATTTTAAATTTTGACCAATAGTTTCACTTTCTAAATAACCAAAAAGAACTTCTGCACCATGATTCCATGAAATAACTTCTCCATTTGTATCACAAGAAATAATGGCATCATTTGCAGATTGACTGACAGATCGAAACTTTTTCTCTGATTGTTTTAATGCATCGTCACTGATTTGGCGCTCAACAACACGACCAAGCATTGTACCGACCTGACTCATGAGATCAATAAAATCTGGAGTTAAATTTTTATTTTCTTTTGAATATAACTCAATAATTCCCCCAATTTTATCGCCCATCATAATCGGGAATCCAAAACCTGAGACAATACCAAGTTTTTTGGCAATTTCTTTTCTGACAAATTTGGGATACACACGCACATCAGGTACCCATACAGGCTTTTTCTTAGTCATGACTAACCCGGGTAAACCATTGTCGTCATCTAAAGCTAGATTTTCAGAAACTTGTTTAAATTCAGCAAATTCTGAAGGTGAAGCAAGATACCATGCTTGTGCTGAAATCAAAGTCTGGGCTGCAACTGTTGATCTGAGATATACGTGGCCAATGGGCCACCCAACAAATTGGCAAACAAGGGCTAAGGTCTGCTCAATAGCTGATGAGAAATTTTCTCTATTAACGGTGATTGCGACATCACGAAGGAGTTCTAGGTAGGCTGTACTTGCATTAACATCTTTATGCAAAACCGAAGTTGATGAAGGTATATTTTGATATGCAGGAGATTTTTGCTTTAGAGTCATCCAGATAATACGCAAAATAAGTAAGCCTACGAGGGTACTCAAGAGGATAATGATGGTCGTTGAATCTGTTGTTAAAAAGCTCATATTTTTGGACCCTAATAATTTTTAATTCAAACTCTAACCATTTTTATTTGAATTATCTGATGTTATAGGGGTAAATCCTGGTTACTACAAGTGCTCGTGTGGCGGAATTGGTAGACGCACAGGACTTAAAATCCTGGGCCTCGTAAGGGGCGTGCCAGTTCGATTCTGGCCATGAGCACCAATTTAACGGTTCTTCCCCACAAAACGGGGCAACAGACTTTTGCAATTAACGAATCTAGTATTTACGAATTCATATGTTGTACTTTGTGATGCCCAGAGCAAAGAGTAATAAGGTTTTGTAGTTGATTTTGACCTCCGTAGCTGATTGGAATCTTATGGTGAATTTCAGTGAACCGTTGATTTTCACATTTTGAGCCATCTTCGTACCGGTGCTGGCATTTATCTTTGTCTCTGTGAATGACTTGACGTTTTAGTTGACCAGAAATAGCCCTTCTTTGAAATGGAATATCTGCATTTTGAAATAAAATCTTTGTGAAGTTTGATTGAGTTTTATTTTGTCTGCAATGTTCCGTCTTAAGACGGTTCTTTAGAGGGGTCGCCTCAATTTGCTTCACAGATTTCTCAGAATTCACATCTTCTCGTCTTTGAGCCTTTTCAATCGGATCATTTTTTTTAAGATACTCACTTAAAACTTTGTCTAATACGTCATTCATTGAAAGATTTTTCTTAGCCTTACGTAATTCAAGATCTTGCGCGCGCTTGAGCATTTTATAAACTTTTTCTGAAAAGGCATTTGTTACTTTAAGTGTGTCACCTGAAACGTATTTAGCTTGTTCAATAACAGCCGCCATGGGCTGAACCTCAATGGCTAATTTAAGCTCAGGGACTAAAAATGCTTTACGCGCCACAGTTACAAAGTTTTGAGCAGTATCATCTGAAAGTTTAAGTGCTCGCCTGGCATAATCGGTTAAACTTGAATAGCCAAGTTTGTAACAGATTTTATTTTGATCAACTTCGATTGGCGATTTAACACGAGCGGTTTTAAAAAATACGATGGGTGGAGTTTAAAAAAAATTAATGCAAAGTGAAATTTTCTTAAATCTTTGATGACAGGAGGAGGAGAACAATTAACCGCTGCATGATCCTCATGTCAGTTTTTTCGGGGTAAGATCACATGGGAATGGGATGAGTGGGCTAAAATGCAAAATTCCCAATCCTCATACAGAGGTCGAACTCCCACGGCTTAAGCCTTCAAAATTCAAGACTTTGTGTTCAGTTGTACGTGTGGTAAAACTGGTACCATCGACAAAATCCTGATTTCTAAATTAGACGGAAAAGTCGTTCCTCACGTGCGTGGTAATGGCGGGCGTGTTTACGCCATCAGTGTAGACACAACGACGGCTTCGAATCTGTATACTCGTCAATATCGGTCCGGTGTTGGAAATAATGCTGAAGAGGTTGTGATTTTTCAAGGGGAAGCGGCTCAGCAATTTAAAGATTATTCTGAACGTATAATCGGAGCTCATACGGCTTTAAAGCATCTAAGAAAAATACAAGTGAGTGATCCTGGATATGTCGTTATTGATGAGTTTACTCGAAATAGAAATACTCTCATTGTTACTAAAGCGCATTTAGCTCCCCTTCCTGAAAAGGGCGCTGCAGAAATGGGCCGAGTTTGGTTTTGGGACAATAGTGGAAAGGAGCTGAAAAACTATGGTATTTTAATTGGCGAAAGCGTGATTTTGGAAGGTATTGCGTATGAGCTCGACAAAGCAGGTAAAGCTAAAAAATAACAAACCATATTTGAAAAAACTTTGTTAGTTATTTCAAGGGATGTTGGCGTTTGTTGCAATGACGCGAGACCAGGGGTTTATTACCCCCCCGATAACGCGCCATTTCTGTTGCGCAACAGCCATCACTTATCAAGAACAAAAAGAAAAGCGGGCTACTGAACACCTTTTGAAGTCCATTTCGTCAGCCTCAACAATTCCAGCGTTTGGATTTTCAAGTGCCCATGCCATTCCAGCTATCACAGCGGGGACAATCGCGACTATAATCATTCCACGAATGAAAGTGTCCAAATGATTAGTATCAATCAAATAAATATTTATGATTTTAATCGTAACTTTTACGGAGCAGGTCGTTTAATCTCTGTGAGGTTATCTGTATTTGTTCGCATAACCCAAACACTACGTGGATTTTTACCATCCTGAGCAGTAAAGGCGATTCCAAGATTAGGTATTCGGATAAGTTGCATAATGCTCGACCCGCCAGTTTCAGCACCAGTATTATTAGTATTAATATCTTTTACTAGGTTGAAATTAATTCCGTCACTAACGAAAAGTTCTTCACCGAGTTGATTACTTGTACAAGTTAAATAAAAGCGGCCTTGATCGTCATTAATAAAATTTCTTGTCGAACAATTGTATGCCTCTATATGCGGGTCTCTCACAAGATTTCTGTAGACCATTGTATTTTGATCCAAAACATTTAGTATTCCATTATGAAACAAGCCATACATTAAGCTTCCACTTTGCGGGTAGTTAAATAGTGCATCTGAGGCATAAAGTATGGATGTTCCTTGAGCTGTGCCATCTGATTTCCAAGTTTCAAATTTCTCAATTTTACTTGTAACAACAACGCCATTAGACACCACATAAGTAGCGACCCTGGTGGAAAAAATTAACGTTTGGTTAAACAGTCTGACTTGAGTTGAATCCGCAATATCATGACTTGTCAGCGAGTATGTCACTGGCAAATCAATTACCTTGAGAGCTGAAATGTTAGAAGTCGTGAAGTTAAACTTCCAGATTCCAGATTCCAGATTCCAGATTCCATATTTCACATTAACATAATTACTATTGCGCGCATCTTCCTGGGAGATTCCTCCAAAATACAAAGCATCTCCAATGATTACTGGGTTTTGTAGAGCTCGTCCAAGATGTAAATCAGATATTTTGACAGAATTAAATGATGAATCCACTCTCATGAGTGATCCTGCTAGTGGATCGCCATTAACACCACCGGCTAGATAATATAAGAATCGGCTATTTTGTTGTCCTTCTTGAGGAACTATATTTACAGAAGAATATTGCCCAGCTAATTCTACTGTACCTTCAGGAGTTCCATCGGTTCGTAGAAGTTTTTTGAAGTCATTGTCATTAGTTTTAGTTAGCTGGAACATGAACTGCCCCGCATGGACTAATGCGACATTAAGATCAATAACCTCGTGAACGCCAAACGTTTTTATAACTGTGACTACGTTATTTTTGTACAAGGAGAGCGAGTGCAAGGGCACGCCGTTAGTTACTGTTACAGATACAACAATGAGTCCAAATGGAGTTGAATAAATACCTGAGACTCCATTGGACTTAGCTAATTGTCTTGTGCCAATAGGGGTACCGTCTGATTCGTACAAGATGAATTTGCCGGGTACTTCTCTAATCATATTCAAAGCTGTTTGAGAGTTAATCTTTGACATATCGTCTGGAAGAAAATCAGCGAAGTATAGTTTTTGTTCATGATGGGTCAAGTGACTGATCATGCCAACTTTTGACTGAAAAACAGATGAAGGAACTCCCGGTTGAAATTGACTTTGATTTTTTGATAAATCGCAATTTTGAAACGAGACCATAATCAAAAATGAAAAGACCATGGTGAGTCCTAGGACTTTGTTCCTTGAAAATAAAAATTTCATTTATTCCTCCGATAATACATACAACATTACCCACGTAATTATTTGGAGAAAGTTGCCAAAAACTGAAGGGAAATTAATTAAAAATTCTCCCCGCAGGGAGACTTTGTCAGTGGTCTAGGTTTAAGATGCTAGAAGGATTAGACGTTTCGAAAAACTTGATAGCGCTTGCTTTGACTGTGCCCGCACTTACAGAAGGAAAAGACATTAACAACATTTATGAACTGTTAGTTCTTTACGAATAAAGATTCAAAAACTGCAGGTTCCATCACATTGTGTTGTGCCGTTATAATTAGCCCAACAGAGGCAGGTGTATCCAGGTATCACGACATCCGAAGTGTTATCATCCCCACAAGAACTAGGATTGAAGTAGATATCATAACAGCCGACTGTTTTAATTAAATTAGTGCCACAACCATTTGTTCCGGCCTCGACTGCACCTGGAGCAAGGGTTCGGCTTATTTCTCCGCTCTAATCCACCCCCTATCTTCCCATCGGTAAGGCTATGTTAAAACTTTAGACAAAAGACCTGACAAATTAATTAAATTTTAACCTTCTAATTTCATTAAAGAATTTGTGTAACCATTAGAAATTTTACATGAATGCTATACTAACATCAGCTGATCCATAGAATAATTAAGTTTTTAGAATTTAATTTCACCATGTGTTTTCTCTTTCTATAAAGATGTTGTTAAATGTTTAGCAATTTTTGATGTCGCAAGTTCAATTCCCTGAGTATTCCAATGGGTATCGTCAGGCCAGTATATGTACTGACCTTGTTTATGTCGGCTTTGTGATTCTTTGATAAAATCTGGCAATAAATTAATAACCTGCATACGGCGCCTGATAAGTTCGCCCTGCAGACTCATCAAATAATGCGAGTTTTTGAGCGGATAATTCTTTGGATTTTTAACCAACGGTGCATAGACAGAATACTTCTCGGGTATTAAAACTATAAGTAGTTTTATATTTTTCTCACTTAATAAAATACGAAGCTCATCAAAATATTCTGCCTCGCGAAACAGATCATCAGCTCTCTGATCACCATAACGATTTACAGATGAGTCTAGAAATAAAAATGTTTTGCCATTTTGCAGATCAAAAACAGGAACTTTTTCTGCAAACCGATTTGGAAACAATGAAGGAATCAAAAATCCTTTTTCAAATTGAGAAAAAATAATTTTAAGTGGGTCGTATGCCCAAAAACTTTTCCAGAAAACATCGATTTTTTGAAAAATATTACTGGCATCAATTGTTTTATCCCAACCTGAGATTTCTTCTAATCGGTGATTATGTCGTTCAAGATGAAAATAAATAACAGTTTTAGGAGGGGTCTTTAGATTATCTAAAAGCCAGTGAAGATATTCTAATTCAAGTTTTCCAGCACCGTCGTATACGTTTTTCCCGATTTTTTTTGTTAATTGAACTGATGGAACCTCACCTTGCGTAACCCCTTGACCTAAAGCAAATGAATCACCAAAAAGTAGAATTTCATTTTTGCGCGCCCAAACTTCTTGAGTATTACGATATCCCCAGGGGTCGGTCTCAAAAATTTCAGAACGCATCTCACATAGATCACGGCGATTAGACATCGTCGCCAAATCTCCACAAATAGCGTCTCTTTGATGTGCAAAATTCGCACGAAACGGGCCCGTAAGGGCTCGGTTAAGTGAAGCACACTCATATGATCTAGGGCAAAGGGATCGAAACTCCATAAACCGAGGTAAAACCAAGGCGGCAAGTAGAATCAATATGACGGTTGCTATGCACCTTGTCAGTGGCAATGAAGCTTTCACGCTCACAATGATGGCATTAGCTTAAGCCTGATGCAAGTTACCTTTTGAGTAAAATGTTGACAGATTCAAAGGACTTATCTAATTTTTGTAGAAAGTGATTTATAAGCTAAAAACTCGGTTTTGAAAGGATTTAGTAAGTGGAAAAATTAACTAAACAAGATCTCAAATCTCCTGACGTATTTCAATCTAGCGCAAGTCGTTTTACAGAACTAGCTTATAAATTTCGAGCCCCTTTTGTCGGAGCCCTTTCATTGTTGTTGTTAGCAGGCCTGGGCTGGGCTGGCTACAGCACCTTTCGCGATCATCAAGAAGGCAAAGCCCAAGAAATTCTTTTCAATGCTCAAAGTAAACTCAAAACCACCGAAGAAAATTTCATTAAAGCCACCACACCACAAGTACCCCTGAAAGATCCGAAAACTGGAAAGCTATTACCCGTAGTACAAAATAATTTAGTTAAAGCTTCTGGAAATTTAGAAGCCGACTACAAAGATTCTCTCCCCCTTTATAAAGATGTCATTCAAAAATATCCGTCAAGCCAAGCTGCAGTTTTAGCCTCACTTGATCTAGGGCATCTTTACTCACAACATAAAAAATATGACGAAGCCTCAAATGTACTTCAAGGTGCTGTGAAAAATGCTCGTCACCCAGTTACCAAAGGCTTAGCACTTGATCAATTAGGCGGATCCCTTGAGGCAAAAGGGGATTGCAGTGCTGCCATTTCGCAGTGGGAAAAAGTTGAAAAAGATAAAGACCTTCAGTTTTTACACGGCTCTTCATTAATTAAAATGGGACTCTGCTATGAAAAATTAAACCAAAACGACAAAGCAGAACAAACCTACCGCCGAGCAGAAACATCAACGACCGATGCAGAAGCCGCACGAACAGCAAAAAAGTATTTACGCGTTTTGAAACGGAGCTGACGTGACCATCAAATTATTAGCAATTTCTTTTTTAATTTTTGCAAACACTGCGTGCTCTACAACACCCATCGCCAGACAAGCGCGATTTAACGTCGAATGGGTTCGCAGCACTTTGCTCAAAGAAAATTATACTTTTAGACATTCAGAGCGCACAGCTCCGCTCATTGACGGAAATATTCTCTACCAAGGTAATGGCATTGATGGCCTTGCAGCACTGGATCGCCATTTTGGGCATACAATTTGGCGCTTTAACGTTAAAAACGGTATCGAATCAGGCCTTGAATTAAGTGGTGAGCTCCTTTATTTCGGCGGAAGCGATGGGCAATTTTATGCAATTAATAAAAATTCAGGTAAAGCAGTTTGGACTTTCCCCACACGTATTGAAAATCTCGCTGCTCCGTTAGTTCATGAAGGGTATGTTTATTTTCTCGCAGGCAATAACGTTCTCTATGCTCTTGATGCAAAAACCGGAAAACAACTCTGGGTATATAATAGGGGAGACGTAAGTTCTCTCAGTATTCGTGGTGGAGCAAAACCTGTTCAATATAAAGGGACACTCTACATTGGTTTTGCTGACGGGTATTTAGCTGCCATTAATTCTCGTGATGGAAGTTTAGTTTGGGAGCGAAAACTCAGTAACAACTTAAAATTCGTTGATGTTGATAGCACAGCAGTAGTTGACGAACAAAGTATCTGGGTTTCTAGTTATGACGGAGCCCTTTTTAGCCTGAGTAGAACAGATGGCCAGGTTCAATGGCGTATGGAAGATGGCGGTGCAGTGCCGGTCACCATTGATGGAGAAAATCTTTATTATTCTTCGCTTAGCCAAAATGTCTATGCCCTTAATAAAAATACTGGCGTTCAAAAATGGAAATTTGCGTTTGAAGAAAAAAACGGTATTCCCACTCAGCCCGTTTTACATCGCGGTTTAGTAATTGTTGCGGCCAGTGATGGTGACGTAATGGCGTTAAGTGAACTCAGCGGAAAATTAGTAGCAAAATATCGCCCAGGTGCTGGAGTATTTGCCACCCCTGCTCTTGACCCCAAAACGGGGCAACTTTACGTTTACAGCAATCAAGCCAATGTTCATTTATTAAAAATTGTTTGGCACAGACCACAAGATGATTGGGAGTGGAAGTAATGCGTCTGCTCTTAATTTGCAGTTGTTTTTTAATCATCAATTGCAGCAGCAAACCCTGCAATAACATTCCTCAACGCCCTGAGCCCTCGCCAACACCAGTTCCAACAAGTGATGGAGCTTATGTTGTTCCTAATACAGTTACAAAAACTGAAGAGAAACGACTTCCTTCAATAAATGTATATAAAGGTACGGGCGAGCTTCAATGTGGAGCGGGGAAAGCAATTCCTATTGAAGATATGCAACACACACTCACCACAAATAAAATTACAATTTACGAATCTAAAACACGTCTTGATGGCCTCATGCATATTGCACTTTGCGGCAGCCCAACAGGAAAGATTCATGTGTTTACCATTGCACAACAAGATCTTAAAAAAGCACAGAAGCTTGGCTTCAAAGAACTTAAGAAACCGTGATGTCCGATAAGGTTTCTTATGTTGCAAAGTGGATTCTCCTTGGTTTGGTTACAAGCCTTGGAATCACTTGCGCTCACAAACCGTTACCAAAAAACGGCCCAATTCCTACTACCTTAGTGCTTGGAGTTGATGGAATTTCTTACCTGACTTTTAAAAAACTCCAAGACGGCGGTCATTTCAGAAACTTTATGCCTGTGGCTCCAATGTACGCAAGCTTTCCAAGTATTAGTGATCCTAACTGGACCAAACTCTATAATCTCCCCATTGAGCGCGGTTTCACAAAAGCGTTTTTTGATCCAACCATTAAAACCCCTACCGGAATGGGCAAAGAAAATGGTGGCATTACAAGTCACTTCACAAGACATCCACTTTACGAAGACGTCAGTGATTTCAGACTTGAAGGCGCTTGGGAGCATTTATCCATGCTCATCTGGACAGAAACTACAGCCCTTTATTGGCTTGAGAGTTTAGAAAAACAATTTTTTGAATTTAGAGGCCGAAAAAATTATTTTGGATTAATTATTAATTCAGACATTTTGAGCCATACCGAAGGCGAAAAAAATGTAATGAAATATTTAGTTAAAATAGAAGAACGCATTGAGAAAATTCAAAAACGATATAAAGAACTTTATCATCAAGATTTAGAAGTGATTTTTGTTAGTGATCATGGAAATACTTTTTTAAAACCAAAAGATGTTTTATTTCAACCAGCCCTTGAAAAAGCAGGCTGGAAGTTTGCACCAACAATCGCTCATCCAAAAGATATCGGTTTTTATGTGCCCGAGATGCTAAGTTTTGCTGCTTTTTATTGTCAGCCAAAATCAGCACGTGAATTAGCTTTAAACTTGGCAAAAATTAATCATATTCAAACGACTTTTTATGCTGAAAGCCCAACTGATATTCGAGCAATTGGGCTTCATGGTTTAGGTGAGGCGCAACTTATCGTCGATGAAAAAAATGAAATGGTAGATTATAAAGTCTTGCGCGGCCCAGACCCGCTTAAACAAACGAAGTACTTTAAAAAAGGCCCACTCTCATTTGATGCTTATTTTCTAGCGAGTCAAAATGATATTTATCCTAATGTTGTAACTCGCGTGTGGGAAGGTTTTACTAATAACTCGATCACAAAACCTCAAGTCTTAGTTGACCCTGAACTAGGTTACGTCTTTGGAAATAAAGCTTTAAGACTTGTGACAGAAGTTCGTGGTTTTTCAAGCACACATGGTGGTTTACATCGCGAACAAACCATGGGGATTTTTGTCTCAACAAAAAGACAATTCCCCGCAATCCGCCCACAAGATTTTCGAAAATTTGTCAGAGTCGATAATATTGGCAAATGACTATAGATTGCTTCCAACTGGTACCAATAAATAGCATTGACCAACTTCTCCCCCGCCTGTCACCTCTGCTTTTAATTTTATACAAGGCAAACCACGGTTGTCCCCACAATTTCGGCAAGCAGGATGTGGGCTGGTTCCATCGCATTTTCCACCCCCTGAAACTATCGCTTGAGGAACAATCACATTGCTCCTTGCTCTTACTAAATTATTTGGCGATGCTTCAGGCGTAGGCTCAGGTGTAGGTCCAGGGGTATCATTCGGCGGATCTTCCGCTAAAGCTTGTGATTCAGCGAGCATCCAACCGATCATGGTTGGTTTAGTAAATAATAAATCATCTGAAACTTTTGTTCTTTTTAATTCCATTTGTGCTTCGGCATCAAAAAAATGATCAAGCTTTGCAACAAATCGACCTATACAACTTCCCTTAAGCGGATTCTCTGGTTCACTATGCTTGAAGTTCCAGTTGTTAACTTGAAACTGTGGTGCTTCTGACGCAAAACAATAATCTGGGGCTGCTGGAGCTGGAGCTGGAACAGGACATGAACATCCCCCAGCATTGCTCGCTCGGTCAGGATTTTTTACGCAGACAAAACCATTAACGAGCATTGCTGATAAGTTCGTATTTGCAGCAGATGCTATTGATTCCATATAATTTGGCGTTGTTGTTGAAATTACCCCAGCCGCTCTATCCCAGGCTCCTCTCACAATTTTTGATGCCTCTTCAGTGACAGCGATTAGTTTTTGAGTATCTTTAATTCTTCTCTGAAAACGCGCGTTATTCATTTGATAAACATAGAGTGACGTCAGTGACGTTATCATCATAACACTTGTCATGATAACTAGCCCCATCGTTGCAAATCCCGATTCACCCTTGAATAATGCTTTTCTCATAAAACACCTCACATTAAAGATTAGTTCGAAGTCTTAAATCGTGGCGCATCAAATTTATAATAATAAATTCCACCATGAATTCGCTCAGTCGTAGTTGAAACACCACTTGTGGTATAACCTAAAATATTATTCCTAAAAGGAATATTGACGACCACATCTACATCTCTAAAAATATTTGGCGATCCATTTACTTTATCAGGTGCATAAGAAATTTGAGCTGGATCTGTGATTTTTGTAAAATAACGAACACGTATTCTTATATTCATACCTTGTAGAGCACCGGTAGCATTTTCTAAAGCTCCAGTTGTTTGATTCATATCTACAGCACTATTAGTATCGATTGGAGCTTCTTTTAAGGCTGAAGGATCCGATGCATCAACACCCATATTTACAACATTGCTAAAAAAAACGCCTCCCGTACTCGGCGTAAGCTCAACAGTACCATCACTGTCAGCAAAATAAATAATACCAGGTTCAGTACCCGCGGGTTTTTGAAAGAAAATCCCAGTGGATCGATAATCACTTGTTGTACCACTCCCATTTTCTCTAACAAAAAGGGCAAATGGTTGAACAGGGTCAGTCCAAGTAGCAAGACTAGCAATATTAACGGGTCTGCAATCAACTACTCCAACAGGAATTGTCGTCGGAATAAAGTCAGTACCATCAGGAAGTCTAATTGTTTGATATGGATTTGGAAATCCGGCACCTGGAACTCTTGGCGTGTAAGCCAGAGGAATTTTACCACCAGATACATTGCATGAAGATACTCTTGAACAACAATATGTCTTTACCGCATTACTCATTTTGACTCTAAATTCAAAACCAGCTTGCAATAGACTTTCTTGAGCGAGATTTTGATTACGAAGCATGTTGAACTGCTCCATACCAAAAGTGACAATGGCCCCAACACCAAGGCTGATAATTAAACCTACACCCATGGCGATTACGACATCAATTAAGCTTTGGCCACTTGCGGAGTTATTCACGTACTACCTACCCCTTCAATACTTTTTTTGGCCCCGGATTTTAAGTCTTAACTCCCGCCTTTTAATAGCTTCGTTAAAACGGCGCTGTTCTTCTTCAGACTTCGGCTCTAAAGCTGGAACAGGCGCGGGCTTTCCGGATTCATCAATTGCGACGAACGTTAAATATGCGCTACTCGTGTGATGCCATTCTCCAGTTTTTGGATTTTCTGCATCCACGCGCACACCAACTTCCATGCTGGTACGTGATGTGAAATTCACTCGTGCACGAATCTGAACAAACCAACCTTGTTTAACCGCTGCTATAAAAGCAAGGTCATCGATGCTGGCGGTAACCACAGTTTGACGACAATGGCGTTGAGCCGCAATTGCTCCCGCTATGTCGATCCAACTCATGATCACACCGCCAAACACCGTACCCAAGGTATTTGCATGACTCGGCAGAACTATCTCCGTCATGATGACTTCATCACTGACAGACATAGTTCCTCGGGTGTCGGATACACCCTCTCCTTTAGATCTTATCGGCATGTTGGCCTATAACTTAATACTCCGCGTTAAGTATGCGGAAATATTAAATACTGTTGTTATTTCCAGTATTTGAGGAATTTATAGCGCCACTAGCAATCGCTGTTGCAGCGGGTGCTTCAGCAGGAGCAGCTTGTTGTGAACCTGTGTTGAGAAAATCAACATGAGGTACGCACCAAACGATCAACTGAGCGCGGCTCTTTACGGACATCTTTTTATAGATATTGGTCAGGTGAAACTTGAACGTTTTTTCTGTTACGAAAAGCTGACTGGCAACTTCCTTATTGGACAAACCCTTAGACACGAGTTCAGCTACTTCTGCTTCACGGTGACTGAGGCCTCTTTGTGTGAGTACGTCTTTGAGCATCCTTGCTCCCCCTGTTAAATTGTTTCACATAGAGAGGGGCAAGATCCCTTTTCGCCCGCCCTCTTCATAAAGCGTAACAGACTCGACTGATAGCCACAATACTTTGATCGCACTTTTTTTACTTTTGTCGCGTTTTTTTCATTAACCGACCAAAAGTAACAAATTTTGTACCTAGACTATGGCCGAAGTACATTAAAGACTAGAGATCTTGAAGGGGTGAACTTGTGAAAAATAAAAACCTGCTACTCGTATTGAGCATCTTTGTTGTCATCAGGGTATTTCTCATCACATTAAATCAAACTGTATTTGCTAATACCCCGTGGATGAGTCACATGAACGTAGATCTTTGGGGCTGGCTTGAATTTTTCAAAAAATCTCATGAAGGTCTCATTCCCTACGTTGATTATTCAAAAGAATATCCCGTCGGAGCGGGGCTTCTGTATTGGATTATGAGTTTTTTTATAACTCCTGGAACTCATCAAAGTGTTCCACTTGTGCACGCTGTGTTTATGTTCGTAGCTGAATGTGTGAATGTGATTTTATTTTTTAAAATCGCAGAACTTCTATTTCCTAAGCGCATAATTGCTGCCGTTTTTCTGTTCGCGCTGAACTTCACTGCTCTGATTCTAAATC
>JAWXAT010000008.1 GCA_034439615.1 Oligoflexia bacterium
GGTTGGGTTGGGTATTGGAATTTGGATGGATACCAAAATCAAAGTAGTCCGCTAGCGGACTCAATTCAAGTTGCGTATCGCCGTCATTGTGTAAGCGCGCTTATTGCTGGCCTGTCATAAAAAGCTAACATTAAAGTTGTCATCAACATCAGTCATCACAATCATAAAAGTCAATATAATCAAATCTCGTATTAAAACCAGTAATCAATCATGCAATCAATCCTGACTTCAAAAATTATCTTCAATCCTGACTTCAAAAATTAATCGCAATTTAAGAAGTTTTCATTTGCCGATGGTTTTTAAGAGCTATGCGTAAGTTGTTTGTATTTTAAAAATCACAAATAAACACATTTTGTAGATCGTCATAACCCCTGTAGTAAATGTTTTTAACAATTATAGGGGGCGTATGAAATTAATTTTCTTCATTAAGTGATGAACGTTTAATCGAGAAAAATTCGATTTAAAAATCCATGGTAATGTTCTTTTACGTAAGTTGCGTGCAAAACTTATCGAGATGAGAGAGCTAAATGTTCCAAGAATCTGAAATTAGAAATCTTAAGAAAATGACAAATCACGATTTACTCCTTGAGGCAAAATCTTCTGTGAAAGGAGAAACCAAGAAAACTCTGTGGGTGCTTCATGTTTTGCGTGAAATTGATAGGCGTAGGGCTTATTGCGAAGGTGCCTATCCGAGTTTATTTGAATTTTGCGTAAGTGAATTAAATTACTCCAGAGGTGCTGCATACCGAAGAATTAATGCTATGAGATTATTGCGAGATCTACCAGAGCTCGAGGCAAAGTTTGAAGAAGGGGTTTTTGAACTCACCACACTAGCAAATGCACAAAGTTACTTTCAAGCAGTGGCTAATATTAATACGCAACATTCTAACACACTCGAGCAAAGTGCGACCTATAAAATTCAACGTTTTGATTTGAATATGAAAAGAGAAGTTTTGAAAACACTAGAATCAAAATCAACACAGGAGGGTCAAGAGTATCTCGCAAGTATTTCTCCTCAAGTATTATCGAAAAAAAGTAAAAAGAAGGGGCAAGTTGATATTGAAAACCATTTACCTTTGGAGGTCAGGGAAAAACTCAAGAAATTCAAAGGCCTTATAGCTTATAAAAATAATAATCTCAAAAACATCGACGTCCTTGAAGAAGCTCTGGATTTGGCCATCAAGCAAATGGAAAAACAAGGTAAACAAAAGCAAAGAAATCCGCAGCAATTAAGGCAAAATCCAAGCAGTCCGCTAGCGGACTCCACTCAAAACATTAAACCCACCACTACTTCTAAGGTTTCTAGAACCTTGAGAAGAGTGATTTGGCAAAGAGATCAAAATCAGTGCACATTTATTGATCCACTCACAAAAAATCGATGTCCTTCGCAGCACAGGCTTGAAATTGATCACATCACACCTAAAGCATTGGGCGGCGACAATGCTTTTGAAAATCTCAGACTTCTTTGTCGCAGCCACAACACTTTTCATGCAATTCAAGTTTTTGGACAAAACCGTATGGATCATTTTCTTGGTCATTCATAGTTTAAGCTGGGTGTTGGAATAACAAATTTCTGGAAAGATAAATTCTGGAATCTGTCGTCCCGCATAGCTATCCGGTTTCAACAGCTCAGGTTAATATTACCTACAGCTCTTCTTCGCCCTCAAAATCAAACTTAAAATCATCACCCTCTTGGCTGCCTTCCTCTGAAACCTCTGACCCAGCTGGCGAAGCGGCGCCATCTGCAAGTACTGGCGCTTCTCCACCTTGCCACGGAAAGTACGGGACGCGCGCTAGGGCAACATTGTACTCTTCTTCAGAAATTTTATGGCCATGGAGCATTTTGCGTAAAATAGTCTTGATGGTTTTTCGTGCAAAAGGAGTGAGTTCGTTTTTACGAAAACTCTGTGAGTATTTTTTAGGATTCGGTAGTAAAAAAGCTAAAAAAGCAGCTTGTTCTGGTCTCACTTGTGAAGGTGGTACTTTAAAATAATATTGTGCCCCTTCTTTTATTCCATAAATTTCAGGGCCAAATTCCACCACATTTAAATATATTTCTAAGATTTTAGGTTTGGTAAATATTTTTTCGATTTGAAATGCGAGATAAATTTCTTTGGCTTTTCTCAGCAAACTTTTTTCACCATTTGTGAAAACATTTTTTGCTAACTGTTGTGTAATGGTTGAAGCCCCGCGAGCAAAACGCCCCTCATTTATATCTTTAATTACACTTTCCTTCATTTCGTCGTAATCAACGCCTTCGTGTGAATAAAACGCTGCGTCTTCTGACATAATAATAGCCCCGATAATATTTGGGCTAATTTCACTCAATTTTACATATTTAGGGCCTGACTCACAAAGCTGAACCTTATTCATTTCGGTTGTCATGCATTTTTTCAAACCGCTCGCATCGGGCAGCGATAAAAAAACAGCAGCAAGGGTAATGATCATTAGACCGCCAATACAAACGGCGGCGACTCCAATGGCGGCAAATGATCTAATCACAGCATTCTTAGTTAAATTCATATGACATTTTAACCTAATCCATTGAAATAAGACATCAACAATGCCATTTTGGGGCCACCTTTTGGAGGTGTTATGGCTCAAATATTTAAGTGTGTTTTAAGTATAATATTATGTGTGGCCGTTACGCCAGCATGCACCAAGAAAAAAGAAGAAAGCGTTTCAAAAAGCGGAATCAAAATCGGACTAGTTTTAGACAAAGGTGGAAAAGACGATAAGAGTTTTAACGCTGCTGCTTATAAAGGAGCAACGCAAGCGGTAAAAGATTTCGGAATCGAAGTAAAGACCATCGAAAGTCCTGATGACACAGCCTATGAGCCAGCCATTCGTACACTTGCAGAACGTGGATATAATTTGATTATAACTGTTGGCTTCTCGCAGGCCGATGCACTCAAAAAAATCTCACCACTATTTCCTAAAACACATTTTGCAATTGTTGATTCAGTAGTTGATGTTCCAAACGTTGCAAGCCTTGTATTTGCAGAACACGAAGGCAGTTTTTTAGTGGGTTACATAGCTGGGCTACATACAAAATCAAACGTTGTTGGTTTTGTTGGCGGAATGGACGTAGATCTTATCAAGCGTTTTGAATTGGGTTTTCGTGAAGGTGTTATTTACGCTAATCCAAAAGCAAAAATTCTCGCCAATTATGTGGGTGTAACAAGTGATGCTTGGATGAATCCGACTAAGGGTAAAGAGCTGGCACTTTCACAAATCGGTCAAAAAGCTGATGTCATCTTCACCGCTGCAGGAGCCACCAATACAGGAGTGTTTGACGCCATTGAAGAAAAAAACAAACTCGCTATTGGTGTCGATAGCAATCAGAATTGGGTCAAGCCAGGTAAAATTCTTACAAGTATGCTCAAACGTGTCGATGTGGCCGTTTACAATATTATTATGGCAGAAAAAGAAGGTCGTTTTATGTGGGGAAACAAATATTTTGGTTTGGCTGATAAGGGAGTTGACTATGCCCTGGATCAGTATAATGAAAGTCTTATTCCCGTGGAGATGCGCACCAAGATTGAGAAGGTTAGAGGTGACATCTTAAGCGGTAAAATCACAGTGGCTGATTATTATATTACGAGGAAGCTATGCCCGAGTTCGCCCTTCAAATGCGACAAATCTCCAAGACGTACGGAGCACTCCGGGCGAACGACTCAATAAATTTTAGCGTTAGACCCGGTACTATTCATGCTATCGCCGGAGAAAACGGTGCTGGCAAATCTACTTTAATGAAAATTCTTTTCGGGCTCATTGAGCCTGATGATTCTTCTTCTGAAATATTCATCAACGATAAAAAAATGAAGTTTTTTTCACCCCTTGATGCGATTGCCGCTGATATCGGAATGGTTCAGCAGCATTTTGCTTTGGCTGGCCCACTTTCAGCTCTCGATAATATCATATTGGGTGATGAGCCTACAAATGGTGGGTTCATAGACCGCGCACAAGCACAGCTTATTCTTGAAGCCCTTGCGGGTGAGCAGCTCTCAGTACCTTGGCATAAACCTGCAGAGGATTTATCAGTTGGCTTGCAACAGCGTCTTGAAATTTTAAAACTTCTATTTAGAAAAGCTTCGATTTTAATTCTTGATGAACCCACCGCTGTTTTAACTCCACAAGAAGTTGAAACATTTTTCTCACTTTTACGACGTCTTAAGAGTGAGGGAAAAACGATTATTATCATAACCCACAAACTTCATGAAATTCTCACGCTTTGTGATGATGTGACGGTGCTGAGGCATGGGCGAGTCACCGGAAGTTTTTCAGTTAAAGGTTTAACAAAAGAAAAACTCATTCAAGCAATGATTGGTCGAGAGATTTCTTTGCTGCAAAAAAAACGAACTCAACTGGGTGCACACTTAGTTGAAATTAAAGGTATCTCGCTTCATGAAAAAACAGTGGGCTCACTTAATGATCTTAGTCTCACGTTAAGTCATGGCGAAATTGTAGGTATCGCGGGTGTAGAGGGCAATGGCCAACAAGCTTTGGTGGCGAGTCTTTTGGGTTTGGGATCTTATGAGGGAACAATATTTTACAAACAAAAACCTTTGCCAAAAGTCACCGCAGAGATTCGAAACAAACTTAATTTTGGTTTAATCTCAGAAGATCGGCAAACCCAATCACTGTGGCTCGATGCCTCAGTTTCAGATAATTGTTCTATTGGTTTTACTAATAAATTTTCACGATATGGTTTATTAAATGGCAAAGGCATGAAAACCCACGCTGAAGAAGCCCTCTCTCATTACGAAGTGAAAATGAGTGGTGTTGGTCAAAAAGTAAAATCACTTAGTGGTGGTAATCAACAAAAAATCGTTGTCGCCAGAGAAGTAAATGCTCGAAAACCAGAATTCCTCATTGCCAGTCAACCCACAAGAGGTGTTGATGTTGGGGCGATTGAATTTATTCATCAGCAACTTTTAAAACTTCAAGAATCAGGCGCAGCGATATTACTTATCTCATCAGAGCTAGAAGAGCTTTGTGCATTGAGTGATCGCATTGTTGTATTTTTTGAAGGCCGTAACGTCGCAGAATTTTCTGGCCCAAAATATGATCTTCAAAAAATCGGAATGGCAATGACAGGTGGTGTGAATCATGCGTAAAGCATTACCACTTGGTTTTACAAATTTCTTATTAACACTATTTAGTATCACCCTCGGGCTCATATGTTGTTTAGCCATTGTAGCACTTATAGGTGAAAACCCTCTACGCGTTCTAGAAATCTTATTCACGGGAGCTTTTGGAAGTGTAACAAACATTGGCTACACACTTTTTTATGCAACACCTCTCATTTTTACGGGGCTATCTGTCGCTGTGGCCTTTCACTGCGGTCTTTTTAATATCGGTGCTGAAGGCCAACTCTATATTGGAGCTTTATTACTAACGACTGTTGGAATTTTGGTTCCTGACTATCCTGTGATTTCGCCTTTTCTTGGAATCTGCGTTGCCTTTTTAGGTGGAGCGCTTTGGGGTGGCCTTGCTGGTTGGCTTAAAGCATATCGTGGAAGTCATGAAGTAATTGTGACCATCATGCTCAACTTTATCTCCTATTCGATTTGTGGTTTTGCCATCATGAATTTATTTAAAAATACTGAAACTCAAAATCCTGAAAGTAAAGAAGTCGGAGTAAATTACCTTATTGGTGGGTTAGGCGATATTTCTCAAGTATCCCCGGTTAATTCAGCTTTTTTTCTAGCCTTACTAGTAGCTTTTGCGGTTTGGATTATTCTTTTTAAAACAAAGTGGGGTTTTGAATTGCGACTTTCTGGTTCTGCCCCTGAAACCGCAATGCGTGCAGGTATTAATGTGAAGCGCAGAGTATTAGAGGCCATGTTTATCAGTGGAGGCCTTGCCGGTCTTGTGGCTGTAAATGAAATCTTAGGTTTTGCACATAAATTTAAAGATCAATTCTCAATTGGTTATGGTTTTACGGGTATTGCTGTTGCACTTCTTGGTCGTAATCGTCCGTTGGGAATCGTAGCTGCAGCGCTATTATTCGGCGCAATTCAAAAAGGATCATTAGAGCTTGAAATCGACACAGAAAAAATCACTCGTGATCTTTCAGGAGTAATGCTCGCCTTTATTATTTTATTTGTGGCAAGTGAGAGTTTTTGGCGCTCAAAAATTAAGTTTCTCCGAAAGCGAGAGCAAATATGATTTGGTTTCAAGAGTGGATCCTCTCAGGCTTAAGACTTTCTCTGCCATTAATTTTTGCAGCTTATGGCGGAATGCTCAGCGAACGTGCTGGGGTTTCAAACATTGCACTTGAGGGCTACTTACTAGCAAGTGCATTTGCAGCCGCAGCAACAATGGCTGTGACACACTCACTTCCGCTAAGTTTTGCGATGGGTGTATTTGGTGCGCTTATGGTGGGGCTTGTATTTTGCTTTTTCACAATTAAAGCACGTGCTGATCAAATAATAACGGGCATGGCTGTAAATCTCTTTGTGGCGGGGCTACTCCCGGTTCTTTCCAAAGCATTTTTTGAAGTTTCAGGGCAAACACCCTCATTACCTGTAAATGAACGCATTATTAGTGTTTGGCCATTTGCTATTGCCGCAATAATAGTTGTGATTTGTGTGGCATTTTATTTTTCAAAAACAGTTTTAGGTTTACGTGTATGGGCTGCTGGAGAAAACCCGCAAGCGCTTCGTACTCAAGGTGTAAGTGTGGACTTCACTCGCTTTAAATCAATCATGCTTGGTGCCGCAATCGCATCAATCGGCGGGATTTATTTATCAATTGGTGCGGGCAGTGGTTACACGCGAAATATGAGCGCCGGACGAGGATACATTGCCCTTGCGGCACTAATTTTTGGAAGATGGAAGCCATGGCCAACTTTTTTGGGCTGTCTACTTTTTGGTATCGCTGATGCTTTGCAAATTCAACTTCAAAGTGTGCCACTCTTACCAAATGATCAGCCGCTACCTACACAATTTGTGCAGGCCTTACCCTATGTAGTCACACTTTTATTTTTGGCAGGTTTTATGGGACGCGCTCGGCCCCCTGGGGCGATAAATCAGCCAACTCTTTAATGCGCATGATTTCTGCTTCAATTTCTTTTTTCGTTAATGGCTTAATAATATTCTCACCAGCTAGTTTTTTAATTCGAAGACCAAGGCGTATTTTTTCTAATTTCGAAAGTTTTAATTTTTTAACAGCTGTGAGAAATGTTTCTGGGAGTCGTGTAAAGTGATGTGAATTAAAATTTTCAAGAGATGAGTATTTATCAATTACCGGTCTACCGCCTAAGCCTCGAATTACTCTGTCAAGCCTATCAATTTTTGGATTCTCCAATGTGCCATTTGATCTGCCCACGAGTGTGTCGCCAATGTCGGTGGTGATTTCATCCCAATAGGCGCTAAATGAATCGCGAGCAACTTTAAGTGATTCGGGTATATGTTTTATTACTTCGGAGTCAGCACTGAGGGCTTCTACAAATTTTGCATAGCTGACGAGCCGTTTAAAAAATTTAGGTGAAATAAAAAATGCACCCAATAGATGTTCTTGAAAGCGGTCATGATATAAATAAAAACTTCTTGAAGCTAAAATAATGTGGCCGTTCACAAAATTTTCAAAGAAAAGATGGTTGGAGTATTTTTGATCTTCTATGGTGATTTTATCTGAAGGTAAATCTATAAAACGTGGCCCGACTAGAAATTTTTTATCGATGAGCGAATTAATAATTTTGTTCTGAAGTGGTGCGTTGGGCATAATTATTTTTAAGTCATTTGCATAAATACCGAGTAGAGACATTAACGCCGGGTTTTTAAGTGTAAATGGCCAAATTGCATAATTCTTATTATGAGAAATAAGCCATTGCATGCTTTCTAAAGATGTTCGATTAAGCATGTCAGGAGGCGCTATGGTGAAGTCTTTTATATCAGCTGGTACAAAATCTGGATTCCATTTAATTTCTAGAATGAAATGACCTTCACCCATCAATGAAGGTAATGCGACCCAATTAACTGTAGAATGATAGGCGTGATGCAATCTTGTTGAATTGAGAACTTCTTCACGTTGTGAAAGAAGTAAAAGCTTAAGTTCGCAATTTGCAAAACTTTGCTGTGGTGCAAACGCAATCAACATCAATGACAAAGTGATTGCCTTAAATATGCTCGATTTAATAAATTGCACATACTTAAAAGTAATCATCAGCTCGCCGCATCTTTCAGACGATCAAGCATTTCGTTAAATTCAATATCTGTTAATGGCTTTGGTATATTTTCGGCCGCATGTTTTTTAACTCGAGTAACTAACTGTGTTTTTTCAGACACTGATAAATGAGTCGAACTTTCAATTTCTGCAAGCAGTGTTTGCTCTAAAAAGATAAAGCCCCAACCGCGAGTAGATGTGTTGATTTTATTTGTAACACTTGGGTCACTTGTGGCTAAAGAATGCAGGATCTGCACAAGTCCAAATTTATGTAGTTGGCTAAACTCTGGTTTCATATGTTCGCCAATTGCAGAGCCTATGCGCATTGTTAATTCATCCCAATAGCCGCTAAACGTATCTTTCACTACAGTAATAATTTCTGAGTGGTGTTTCATCATCAAAGAATCTTGCATAAGACTATCTACAAATTTTGCATAGCCAACAAGACGGTCAAATAATTTTGGTGAAATGTATAGACCACCTAAAAGATGTTCTTCATAGCGATCATGCTTTAGCAGTTCGGTCTTTGATGCCAGTGGGATCATGCGCTTTACAATATTTATAAAAAAGAAATCAGAGTTATACTCTTGTTCGCTCTCTTTATCGTGACTCCGTGGCATATCAATAAAACGTGGCCCCACCTGTTGATTTGGGTCTGTAACTTTATCCAATAATTTATTCATGCGTAATGCATCTGGAATAAAAAGTTTTAATGTATCAGCATAAATTCCATATGATTTTAATCTCTCAGGTTTTCTCAGCGCAAATTTCCAAATATTATAATCACTCGACAACATTGAGAGGCGATGACGGCTATTTTTTGAATTTATGGGTTCCTTATGTTTATTTTTTGGATTCCACTTGTTTTGCAGTAAGTAATAACCGCCTTCATCCGAAGTTCTTGGTGCTAGCCAATAAGAAACGGTTTCGTATGGGCGAAGATTTATGGGGTCATCGATTCGATAAACTTCCTGCTTAGCCGTTGATACTAAAAGTAGATTTCCATCTTTATCGAAATAACCGATATCACCAGAGTTTGCTTTTTTTGTAGTTATCTCATGAACGGGGTCGTAATCAAAAGGATTGAAAATTCCAAGCATCCGATCAATGCAACTAGCAGAGCTTGTGATAGAGACGGAAATTGTCAGCGTAAAGACTACTCCATTGACAAGTGAGCGCCATCGAAACCAGTTTATGAGTATTGAGACTAGTGTTTTCATTTCACTGATAGGAATTGCAAAATAAGAACCGAAATTAACGATGTGAACGTGCCTCGACCTTTATAACCTTCCACAAAAGTCTGTTAAATACTGAGGTAAAAAAAGCCAGTGATTTCAATCATATAAAAATACGATTGTATTATAATTAGAATTATTCTAATATTAAATAATGAAAAATACTAAACAAAGAGCCCTCACTCCTCATAGGCAAACAGTTTTTGACGTTGTGAAGGCCAGTAAAGATCATCCATCAGCTAAAATGGTTTTTCAAAAAGCCATTATGAAAAGCCCGGACCTTAGTTTTGCGACAGTCTATAATGCTCTTAATTTTTTAACGACCAAGGGTTTGCTACGTGAAATCAGTTTTGGAAATGATTCTACTCGCTATGACGCCATCTTAGAAAAACATGATCATCTGATTTGTCGTCAATGCGAAAATGTCTCAGATTTTTTTGAAATGGAAGATCTTAAACCCGGGCTTCATTTCACTCATCCAAAGGATTTTAAAATTGAAAAAGTAAATGTTCAAATTATTGGGGTCTGCAGTAAGTGTCAGTGGTCCCCAACTGAAGCGATAGTTTAATCGCAAAAAGGAGGATTTATGAAAAAAGGATTTAAAAACTCAAAAACATATCAAAATCTAGAGGCTGCTTTTGCCGGTGAATCAATGGCAAACAGAAAATATCTATACTTCGCAAAAATTGCTCGTGAATTGGGTGATGAAGAAGTAGCTAAGGTGTTTGAAGAAACTGCCGCACAAGAAACCATGCATGCGTTTTCACATTTGTCTTTGGTTTATCCCAAAGCTCAGATGACGGTAGAGAAGATTTTGCAAATGGCAATTGAAGGAGAACGCTACGAGCACACAACGATGTATCCGGGTTTTGAAAAAGAGGCCTTGAGCGAAGCTGAAAGTGATGCGGCAAAAGAATTTGCTGAACAAGCAAAAGAGTCAAAAGATCATGAGCAAAATTTTATTCAAACCTTAGAATTAGCGCGAAAAAAGTTTGCAGCGCTAACAAAAATTGAAAAAGTGCACGCCGATCGTTATCAAAGTTATCTTGATAAAAGAAAATCGAGGTCATCATGAAAGGTAGCAGAAAGTTTCAATGCGTAGTCTGTGGTTTTATTTATGATGAGCAAAAAGGTGACCCAGATACTGGTTTAAAACCCGGTACTTTGTTTGAAGATATACCGGCTGATTGGTCTTGTCCTGATTGCGGTGCTAAAAAAGAAGATTTTGAAGAGATAAAGTAATCGTCCTAGACTGTAAACTAGACCATCCCCCGTGTTACCATCTATAAAGAAACGGGGGGTGCTATGGCCTACAGTGAGATTTTAAAAAACATTTATTTATTTAAAGAATTCACCCATGAAGAGTTAGAGCCGATCCAAAAACTCTGTCGAGTTGGAAAAGCAAACAATGGTGATACCATTTTCTTTCAGGGTGATGAGGCTAAGTCTCTTTTTATTGTTCAATTTGGTTCTGTGCACGTTCAGCAAAAAGCAAAAAATGATGATAATATCGAAGTCACAATGCTCGGCACTGGCAGCCATTTTGGTGAGATGCCTTTTCTTGATGGCGAGCGCCGTTCAGCAACCGTACTTGCTGCAGAAAAAAGTGAGATAATTGAAATTGATTATGAAAATTTAAAAAAATATCTGAGTACAAACTCTACGGTGTCATCAAAGTTTTATAAAAACATTGCTGGTTTTTTATGTGGCAGGCTTCGGATGACAACTACCGACCTTAGTTTTGCGCGAGAAAAAAATCTGCATCACTTTTAATTACGACAATCCTTACAACGACCCATGAGCTCCATCACATGATGCTCTAATATGAAGCCGTAGCGATTGGCGATTTCTCTTTGCATAATCTCAATGGTGTTGTGTTGAAATTCGATGACTTTATTGCAATAGGTGCAGATTAAGTGATCGTGGTGATCTTTGTTCCATGTCACTTCAAAGCGTGTTTGCCCTTCGGTGAGTAAACTCTGTTGAATAATTTCAGCTGATACAAGTACAGGTAATATTCGATAAATTGTAGCACGTGATATGGGCAATCGCTTGGTTTTGACATGCTTAAGTAATTCTTCAGGGCTAAAATGGCCCTTCATAGAAAGAATCAGTTGCACAAGCTTCTTTCTTTCTTCAGTAAGGCGAAGCCCTTTGCGCTTTAAATGTGAGCCTAATTCTTCCAGCGGGTCTTTCATGCAAAAAATTCCTACCTGTTAATATTTAGTGACTTGATTATTGACATTAACCTTGTTGAGATATAGTCTCAATAAGAATTTAGCAATTATTTATTGGAGTCAACAGTTGAAAACACAAAATGCGCTTCTCGCACTAGTCATATTTTTTTCCACTTCATTTTTATCAGCAGCTGAAAATACGCCTCGTACTATCGTACATCTTCTGGATTATCTGGGACGTGATTACGGTGGTGCTGTTGAGAATGGAAACATCATCAGTCAAGGTGAGTATAACGAACAAGTAGAGTTTGTTAATGTAATTGTAACTGCGGGTAATGCCATACCAGAGATTAGTTCTAATAAAAAAATTAACGGTGATATTCAAAAACTCCAAAAACTCATTATGGCTAAAGGGCAAGCTACACAAGTTGCAGCCCTCACAAACACAATTAAAAACGAAGTTATTAATATAACAAAATTAGAAGTTGCACCTACACAGTGGCCCAATTTGGCCCGTGGGCGTGAACTCTTTGCGCAAAACTGCGTTACATGTCACGGCATCACTGGTGCGGGTGATGGCCCCGCAGGTGTTGGGCTTGATCCAAAACCTTCAAATTTTTTAGATAATGAACACATGTCTGAGATCTCCCCGTTTCAAGCATTTAATACAATTCGCTTGGGTGTTGAGGGTACGGGCATGGCGCCTTTTGCGCATTTCACTGAGCGTGATATCTGGTCTTTAGCATTTTATGTTGTTTCACTTCGTCATGAACAAAGTCATGGAACAAAAATCAGTACAGAAGAAATTCATAAAACAAAAAATGAAGTTTTAAGTAAGATTACTTTGGCCCAAGCAGCGACATCCTCTGATAATCAATTGCGCGTTAATCTTAGTGGTTCTGAAGAAGAAAAATCTGTAAGCGTTGCTCAAGTTAGGCTTAACTCTGGTGGTGATGATGCGGGAAGTTCTCTAAATCTTGCAAAAGAGCATCTTGATAGTGCGCTTCATGATTATAAAAATGGAGATCACACAAGTGCGAAAAATAAGGCATTGTTGGCATATCTTGAAGGTGTAGAACCAATCGAGCCAAGACTTAAAGCGAGTGACCCAGCTGCAATAATTTTATTAGAAGAAAAAATGTCTGCAGTGAGAGTTGCAATAGAATCAAAAAAATCATTGGTTGAACTTCAGTTGGCTGTAGGTTCTGCTAAAGAGCAAATTCTTGTTGCAGAAACTATTATTAGTCAAAAAGCCTCATCACCAACGGTCACATTCTTAGTCGCTTCAGCAATCATTCTGCGTGAAGGTTTTGAAGCTGTACTTATTCTCATAGCACTTCTAGGTGTGGTTCGAGCCGCTGGTTCTAAAAAAGCAGCCCACTGGATACATGCTGGCTGGATTACAGCATTACTTTTGGGTGTTGTTGCTTGGATATTCTCAGGTTGGGTCATGGGGATTAGTGGAGCGCAAAGAGAGTTGCTTGAAGGTGGTATTTCTATATTAGCCGTAGTTATTTTACTCTATATGGGGTTTTGGCTACATAGTCGTACCGAGATTGGCCGATGGAAAGAATTTATCAGCGGCCGTGTAAACGCAATGCTCGAGGGTGGTAATTTATTTGGCTTAGCCGCGATTTCTTTTATTGCTGTGTTTAGAGAAGTTTTTGAAACAGTATTGTTTTTACGCGCACTTTGGCTCGAAGGTGGAGCGGGAATAAAAACGGCCATGTTTTCAGGAGTTGCCGTATCTTTTGTTTTACTCATCATATTGTCATGGTCATTAATTAAATATTCAGCTCGTCTGCCAATTAAAAAGATATTTACTTATTCATCAAGTCTCATGGCTGTTTTAGCTGTTATATTGGTGGGCAAAGGTGTCCATGCCTTTCAAGAGACGGGGATGATATCTATTACATCTTCACCGATTAAAATGCGTTTTGATTTATTTGGTTTTTACCCAACGATTGAAACAACGGTTGCACAGATCTGTATTTTAACTCTGACGATATTACTATGGATGTACGGTAATCGACCCTCAACAAAACATTAATTTTTCTTTTTAATTTTTCTTTTAGGCTTAATTCTTTTTTTCTTTTCCCAATTATAAGGTGAGTAAGTAGTGGGGCGTGTTTGAAGCGCTCCTATACGATCAAAAAGATACATTAAAAGATAATATATAAGTGAACTATAGATTATTCCAAGTAGGGCGCCACCAATAACATCAAGTGGATAATGAACCCCAACGTAAACGCGGCTGTATGAAACGATAATCGCAATGCCAGTGGCAATGCTGCCAAGCACTGGTGATGTTAATCTCAGAAAACTTGCTGCAGCAAATGTATTAGCCGCATGATTAGACGGAAAGCTCCCGCCGGTTTGTGATTGAACAAGAAGCCTTACGTTTGGTTCAGAAAATTCAGGGCGTTTTCTGTTAAATTCAGGTTTAAGAATCTTAGCTGCTGTAAAGTCGGCTAATCCCACAGCGATACTCATTCCGATAAGCACTTTAACTGCACTCATTCGATACTTGAGAAGTAAAATTAAAATTAAAACTAATAGATAGATTCCTGTTTTTTTGGGCTCAGTAATAAACGGCATGAATTTATCAAAAAAGGGGTAGATCCACACTTGATTTATGAGTCGAAATATTTGTGAATCGTAAGACAATAATAATTGAATATATTCGCCCATTAAATCCTTGGCCCCATTTTAAAAATATGTTTGAGAATATTTATTAATGCTTTGAGTTTAACAAACAAACCATCGCCCGCAGTGAAATATGCGAGTGCTTTAAAAAAATCATATTGTGCTTTGTTATAAGGGTACCACCAAAGTTGTTTCATCTGCCCGACAATATCGTACACAACCAATCGCTGTTGACATAATTCTTTAAGTCCCGCTTCGCCGTGCACGCGTCCAAAACCGCTTTCACCCACTCCGCCCCAAGGTAGAGTTGCGCAGGCGTTTGTAAAAGGAGCGTCGTTGATTACCACGGCGCCAACTTGTAAATGTTTTGCCATTTTACGAGCACGAGATGTATTGCCTGAAATAATAAGTGCTGTGAGACCATACGGAGAATCATTATTTATAGAAATAGCTTCTTCATCGGTTTTAAAAGTTTTATACGCCACAACCGGGCCAAACGTTTCGTCTTTCCAAAAGCTGCGCTTATCGTCGGCTTGAACTACGAGTGGTTTCATAAAATTTGATTTTCCATCAAAGTTCGCATCGCCAAAAACCGTTTTTTGATTGTGACTTACATGATCTTGAGTTTGCTCAAAGTATATTTTTTTTTGTCCTTCAAAAGTAATGGCTCCTAAATCATTTTCAAAACCAGAACTTGCACCGACGCGCAATTTATTGAGTTTTTCTTTATAAGCTTTTAAAAACGGATCGACGATGTTTTCATGAATTAAAAGTCTTTCAACTGAGCAACATGTTTGCCCGGTGTTAAAAAAACCACCCACTACTGCAGCAGAAGCAGCTAGTTCGATGTTACAATCCTCAAGAACAATCATGCAGTCTTTTCCGCCGAGTTCTAAAGTCACAGGCGTAAGATTTTGGCTGGCAGTAGACATGATTTTTCGTCCCGTAGTTGTGCTGCCTGTAAAAATCAGTCGGTCTACTTTTGCACTTGCGAGGGCCGCTCCTACATCACCTCTGCCATGCACAAGTGTTACAAGATCTTTTGGTAATTTCATGGCATCGATTATTTTTTGCATATCTTGATTTACGAGGCCCGTGATTTCACTTGGTTTTAATATGATGGCGTTTCCAGCGATGAGTCCAAGGATCACTTCTGAAAAAGGAGTAGAAAGTGGGTAGTTCCATGGGGAAATAATTCCAAGTACACCGAGGGGTTGATATGTGATGTATGCTTTTTTCGTTAATAAGCCACCACCAATATGAATGGGAGTATCGGTTAAAAGTTTTTCAGCTCGTTTCATCGCAAAACCATAGGTTTGTATAGATGCGAACACTTCTGCCGAGAGGGCTTCGACTAAAGGCTTGCCATTATTTTTTGCCAAATTCAGAGCAAGCTCATCCATGTGAGCGAGCATGTATTGTTGACCGCGCTTTAGAAATTTTGCGCGCTCCTTAAATGAAAGTCGCCTCCATGGCTCTTGTGCAAGGCGAGCTCGCTGAACAAGATTTGTCATTTCAGTGGGGTTGAAACACTCTTGTCGAAGAATTTCTTCTCCAGTTGCTGGGTTTTTTGAAGTTATAAAATCCATGATAATCCCTCATGTGCAGTACTTAAGTACCAGGTTCATTTTCTCAAATGAACTTTCATCTCATGAAAGTGTAGAAGAACTCAGGACTGAAGTCAGCGTAAAAAAGGTGTTGGTGGTACGCGTTAGCGTTGTTGTGAACTTGCTGATATGAGACAATAAATCATGATCGATGTAGAAAGAGTTAACGGACAAAAGATGTTTATCAATCCTGACCTCATTAAATTTATTGAGATCACGCCTGATACGGTTGTTACGTTCACTGATGGAGAAAAAATTCTACTTCGAACAAAGCCGGATGAAATCATGCAAAAAATTATATTGTTTCGCCGCTTAGTAGGTTTGCCAGAATTAAAATTATAGTTTCTTAAGCAGTTAAGTACGGTCGTCAAGGAGGACGAGCATCATGGATTTAGCAACAATAATTGGCATCGTGCTTGCGATGGGTGGAATTCTCGGCGGGCAAGTTCTTGAGGGTGGTCACATGGGCTCCATTATGCAGTTTACTGCAGCCGTCATCGTTTTCGGGGGAACATTTGGTGCCGTAATGATCGGTACTCCGATGGAAGATCTTAAAACCGGAATGAAGCTCTTGAAGTGGGTATTCTCTAACCCGAAGGGCGATGACCCAGAAAAAGTAATCAAAGAACTTATCGAAGCTGCACAAATTGCACGAAAAGAATCAATTTTAGCTCTCGAGAAAAGATTGGGCACTTTTTCAAATCCATATATGCAAACGATTTTCCGGTTTGTTATCGACGGTGTTGACCCTAATACGATCAAAGATATTTTTGAAAGCGAAATTTATCTTGAAGAAGAACATAACACTGCAGGTGCTAAAGTTTGGGAGGCAGCAGCCGGTTATGCTCCCACAATCGGAATCATCGGGGCAGTTTTGGGTCTTATTCACGTTATGGAAAACTTGGCTGATACTTCAAAGCTCGGATCCGGTATCGCCGTGGCGTTCGTTGCGACGATTTACGGGGTAGGTTCTGCTAATATTTTCTTCATGCCTTTTGCTAAAAAAATCATTCGTAAAATTAAACTCCAAGCTGCCATGAAAGAAATGATCCTCACCGGTGCTATTGGTATTGTAAGCGGTATGAATCCTTTCATCATCGAAGAGAAACTCCGCGCCTATATTCACACAGATAAAAAAGGTGAGGGTGGTGCTGAGTAATGGCTAAGAAAAAACACGAAGAAGAACATGAAAACCATGAGCGATGGCTTGTATCGTACGCCGATTTTATCACGCTGCTTTTTGCCTTCTTCGTTATTCTTTACGCCACATCTCAAAAAGATATTTCTAAAGCGCAAGAGTTTCAGAGATCAGTTCAAAAAGCATTTCGCAGTTACGTAGACTTTGGCGGCCTTCAAGGTAAGTACGTTGATACTTATGAGAACAACCAACTTCTTCCGCCGCCTATAGACGTCGTGCCTCAAGAGGGTGCGGGCCCATTAGAAATGAAAGACTACGTGGAGCGCGAAATAGAAAAAGAATTCACCGAAAGTGATATCAAAGAACTCATTGAGCTTAATACTGACGTAGCTGGTGTTAAAGTAAGTCTTGCCGCAAATTCATTTTTTGATTCAGGAAATGCACTCATTCGCGAAGAGGCCTTGCCATCATTAGAGAAAATCGCTCGAACAATTAAAAAGACAGGCAGGCGATTAATCATTCAAGGTCACACAGATAGCCTTGCAACAAAATCAGATCGGTTTCCAAGTAACTGGGAATTATCTGCCACCCGCGCCTCAACTATTGTTCGTTATCTTATTACGCAACATCAAATTTCACCAAGACGACTTTCTGTAGTTGGATATGCTGATCAGCGACCCGTGGTTCCAAATGATACACCTGAAAATCGCGCCCGCAATCGCCGCATTGATATTCTCATTGTCACTGATGAGAAGAAGATCGGGCTGTAAGCATTAAATTAATGAGGAAAGCGCTAAGTTTATCAGCCACGGCAAGTTAGATTAAATAGCAAAACTTGTGGTACTCATTTCACTTTGAATTGCAAAGCAAAGCCGTAAATGACGCATTGCTAACGAAAAAGGTACCCGGTACCCAAAATAACCGTACCCAAAATAACCCAAAATACCCAAAAAACCCAAAAAGTGCCGTTTACACGCCAGATTGTTTAAGATTTATACAGCCCTGTAGTTTTCGCTCGCATCTCGAATACAAAAACAATCCAGGCTTAATCCCCTGAAATCTTTAGAAAATTTAATTTTCCACGAAATAAATAAATCTTGGCGTGCCAGCTGCACTAGTGAGTCCACGTGAGACGACCTTTGTGTGCCCCCTTGGGATAAGGAAAATACAAATGCGTTTTAATGGGAGATATACGATGAATACTAAATTCAAATTTGTACAACTGATGGCAGCAGTAGCAGCACTAAGTGCTTTGGCTTTTATCGGGTGTCAGAAAAAAGATGACAAAAAACATGCTCCCACATGCCCTTACGGACAAGTGCTCTCATATGAACAGAGCGGCTGGGTTTGTAGATATATAAGTTTCAACAATAATCAAAATCAATATGGTTATGGCCAACAACAACAAGTGCAACCACAAGTTGGTGGAACCTCAGTATTAACTCCACCCATTCAACCAGAACTTTGTAATAACCCTGCAAATCCAACCACCGCAAGACGCCAAGAAATGGTGAGTTGGACTAACATTGGTTTATGGTCATGTGTTTATACAGATGTACTCAGAGGCGGAAGTGATTCTCCAATCGCGCCATTATCACAGGGCGGAGAAACTTGTTCCATGGGTTATGGACAACAATATGGTCAGCAATACGGTATGAACAATATGGTTTCATGCGCTACTGGCTTTATCTGTCAGCCCATTCAAAATGCCGCACAGCAACAACGGGGTTATCAACAACCTTATTATGGCGGTTCTTCTCAACTAGGAGCATGTGCCGCTGGTAATCAGCCGGTTGCTCCTATCCAACAACAAGGGTATCAACCTGGCCAAGCGGGTTATCAGAATCCTCCAGTAAATTAAGCCTTTGACATCCTATTTCAGATCCATTATTTCCTCGTCATATTCGTGAGTTCAACAACCGTGTTGCGGCCATAACAAAGCGCGCACTATTTAAGCAAATAGAGGAATGAGTATGGGTAAAAATCGCTGGATCTCTCTGTCTAAATGGTTCGGAATCACAACATTAATTACTTTGTTGGGATCAGTCGCTATGGCTAGTGAAGCTGATCTAAAAATTCCGGCCCTCAATACAATGTACAATATTTTTGGATACGATATTTCAGGCCGCGCCATCTTAGGTGCCGGTATGATCATCTCCCTGATGGGTGTAGTTTTTGGAATCATCGAGTTTTATAGAATCAAGGGCCTTCAAGCTCATCGTTCAATGCTTGAAGTTTCAAGCCTGATCTATGAAACCTGCAAAACATACTTGCTTCAGCAAGGTAAGTTTTTAGCAATCCTTGAGCTCTTCATCGGCGGCGCGATATTTTATTACTTCTTTGTACTTGAGCACATGGAATTAGCCCGCGTTCTACAAATCTTGATGTGGTCTATTCTGGGTATTTTGGGTTCATTTGGTGTTGCATGGTTTGGTATTCGTATCAACACATATGCAAACAGCCGAACAGCATTTGCTTCTTTAAAAGCAAAACCCTACTCAGTAATGGATATTCCCCTGCGCGCAGGTATGTCCATCGGAGTTCTACTTATTTGCGTAGAACTTTTCATGATGATTTTTATTCTTCTCTTCGTTGATCCAGCAAATGCTGGAGCTTGTTTCATCGGTTTTGCTATCGGTGAATCACTTGGTGCTGCGGCACTCCGAATTTGCGGTGGTATCTTTACAAAGATCGCCGACATCGGTTCAGACTTAATGAAAATCACCTTCAACATTAAAGAAGATGATGCTCGTAACCCTGGTGTAATTGCAGACTGTACGGGCGATAACGCTGGAGACTCTGTTGGTCCCACGGCTGACGGTTTTGAAACTTATGGTGTAACAGGTGTTGCGCTTATCAGCTTTATTGTTTTGGCTTGTGGTATGACCATGGGCCCTGATGGCAGACCCACACTTCTCAATGGCGGAACAGACGTTCAGGCAAAATTAATTGTTTGGATATTTGCAATGCGCGTATTGATGATCGTCACATCAATTCTTTCATACTGGATCAACGGCGCTGTATCTCGCGCACTGTATGCTCAAAAAGACCATTTTGATTTTGAAGCTCCACTGACCTCTTTGGTTTGGGTTACTTCATTAGTTTCAATCGCAGTAACTTACGTGGTCAGTTATTTATTGATTCACGATATGGGTGAAATGTGGTGGAAACTCTCAACGATTATCAGCTGCGGTACTATTGCTGCTGCTATTATTCCTGAGCTCACCAAGGTGTTCACTTCATCTAAATCAAAACACGTTGCAGAAATCGTAGCTGCATCACGTGAAGGTGGAGCCTCACTCACCATTCTTTCAGGTCTTGTCGCTGGAAATTTCAGCGCATTCTGGAAGGGTATGGTTATGGTTGGTCTCATGTACGTTGCTTATTTGACCAGCTTAACGGGTCTTGATGCTTACATGGTTTACCCAGCTGTATTTGCATTTGGTCTCGTAGCATTTGGTTTCTTAGGAATGGGCCCTGTAACAATTGCTGTAGATAGCTACGGCCCCGTTACAGACAATGCTCAATCTGTATTTGAATTGTCACAAATTGAAGCCATTCCAAATATCAAAAGTGAAATCAAAAGCCAATTTGGTTTTGATCCTAACTTTGAAAAAGGAAAACATTATTTAGAAGAGAACGACTCTGCTGGTAACACCTTTAAAGCTACAGCTAAGCCAGTTTTGATCGGTACGGCTGTTATCGGTGCGACTACTATGATTTTCTCAATTATCTTGATGTTGAATTTAAAACTTGATCTTTTGAATCCTAAAGTTCTTTTAGGTTTGATCACGGGTGGAGCGGTAATTTACTGGTTTACTGGTGCATCAATGCAAGCGGTTACAACGGGTGCTTATCGTGCTGTTGAGTTCATCAAGAAAAATATTAAACTTGATAGCGGTGCTACAAAAGCTTCAGTTGAAGATTCAAAAGCTGTTGTTAAAATTTGTACACAATACGCTCAAATGGGAATGATCAACATCTTTGGTGTTATTTTCTCATTCACTTTAGCGTTTGCATGTTTTGATCCTACATTCTTTGCAAGTTACTTAATTTCAATCGCAGTATTCGGCTTGTTCCAAGCAATGTTCATGGCTAACGCTGGTGGTGCTTGGGATAACGCGAAAAAAGTTGTTGAAGTTGATCTCAAAGAAAAAGGAACACCACTTCATGCCGCAACAGTTGTTGGCGACACAGTGGGCGATCCATACAAAGACACAAGCTCAGTTGCTTTGAATCCGATCATCAAGTTCACCACTCTCTTTGGTCTATTGGCTGTTGAGATTGCTGTGAGCGCGCCAGATGTAGCTCCAAAATTTGGTGTTGCGATGTTCTTAATCGGTTTGTTCTTCGTACACCGTTCTTTCTACGGTATGCGTATTAGCAAACAAACCATACAAGAAGCCGCTCAGTCCGCGCGCACCCAATTAGCGCACGGCAAATAACAAAAAGGCACGGCCTTACTTTTCGTAATTGATGATGCCCAAGGCTAAACACCTTGGGCATTTTTTTTCACGTCCTGCGTCAATTCTAGATCCCTAGCTTAGTGCTGTGCTTCTGCATTATACTCAGAAGGTAGTTAAGTTTCTTTTGAGATCTAGGAGAACAAAATGTCCCAAACCGCAATTATTCGCACTCGTATTCGCCAAGCATTGAGCCGTTCTACTCATTGGACAGAAATGCGCTATCACAAAAAAGCAAGTCACACGCTTGGTATTCTAAAGGGTGAAGTTTCAGAAATGTCGAGTAAACACTATGAGGGCATTGGACTTCGTTGCCTCATCGATGGCACCTGGGGTTTTGCAAGCACAGGTGATATCTCAGAACTTGGAATCGTCAAAGCACTTGCCCAAGCAGAAAACATGGCCCGTGAGCTTTCAAGTCGTAAGAAAAAGAAAATACAAATCGCAGAGATAAAAAATCTAGCAAAGGGTGATTTTTTATTAGCAGGGTTTGATGAGCTACAAAAACTTTCATGGGAAGAAAAATTCTTACTCGTAAAACAAACTGAAGAAAAATTAAGAAAATCATCAAAGCAAGTTGAGAGCGCTTCGTGTGGTTATAATGAAGTGTTTGAAGAAAAAATAATTATGACTACAGATGGTGCCGATTCTTACATGCGTTGGGTAAGACCTGAATTTCGTTTGACAGTATTTGCAGCCGACGGTGCAAAACGCACAACGGGCCGAGAAACAACAGGTGTTACTGGTGCTTGGGATTGTCTTTTTAGAAATTCAAAAGTTGATCAAATGATTGAAGACGCTGGAAAAAGTGCAGTTGAACAATTAAAGGCCGAAGCCCCAACGGGTGGTAAAGCAAAAGTTATTTTATCACCTGGTATGGTTGGTATTTTATGTCACGAAGCCATCGGTCATACAGTAGAAGCTGATTTTGTATTAGCTGGAAGTATCGCTGCTCAAAAACTCAATCAAAGTGTTGCTAGTGAATTAGTCACGCTTGCTGATAGCGGAACAAGTGAATTTGCCGTCGGTGCAGGCGGCACACTTCCTGTTGATGACGAAGGTGTAATTACTAAACGCGTAGACATTATTAAAAATGGTAAACTTATAAATTATCTTCACAATCGTGAAACAGCCTCACACTTTGGTGTTGAACCCGGCGGCAATGCACGCGCTTGGGAATTTAGCGATGAACCACTTATACGAATGAGAAACACTTTCATTCAGCCGGGCAATGACAAGGTTGATGAAATGATCGCTGGTATTAAAGAGGGCTATTACATAGATGGTCCCGAAGGTGGTCAAGCCGATGCGACAGGTGAATTTATGTTTGGCGCAAGTAAGGTCAGAAAGATTCGCGACGGAAAATTAGCAGAACCAGTTCAAAAAATCACTGTTGCGGGTCAAGCATTTGAAGTTCTAAGAACAGTTGATGCTGTAAGTAGTGATTTCAAGTGGGATCTCGGAGCAGGTCATTGCGGTAAAGGACAACCTGCCAAGGTTGACGCTGGCGGGCCTTATCTTCGATGCGAACTATTGGTCGGGGGGCAACAATGAGTAACCTGAGTAGGCTTAGTCAAATTCTCATTGATGAAAGTAAACGTCTCGAACCTTGTGTGGCAGAAGTATGCGCTGATGAAGTGAGTGAAATAAAAGTTGTTTATGAAAACACTGATTTCAGTGTTGCTTCAAATTCACATGCTACGATTTTTGGTTTAAGAACAGTTGTGAATAACCGCATGGGTTTTATTACGACAAATTCTCTTGATGAAGCAGAACTCAAAGATAAAGCACGCGAAGCACAGATGGTGGCAAGGTTGAGCCCTGAATCGCAATTTCATTTAATGGCCGAAAAACAAAAAACTGCTGCATTTTATTCAATCTACGACGATAAACTAGCCCTTGCTCAACCCAAAGATATTTTTCGCTGGGCTCAACTTTTAGTTGATGAATCGCGCAAAGACTCAAGCGTCACACTTGATCGTGTAGAGGTGAGTGTAACGGTTAATAAAAGGCTTATTCAAAATTCTAACGGCGTATTTCAAGAGGTGAGACTCGCTTCATGTAATTGGTTTGTTATGGGCATGGCTAAAAAAGGCGATGAAGTCACAAGCTTTGACTACGAGGGAAATAGCTCAGGAACATATCCTGAAATCGAATCTAAGATCAAAGATACAGCTAGAGAGTTTAGAGAATCGGTTGTGGAAAGTCTTGGTGCTCGTGGAGCTAAAAGTTATAAAGGCCCTGTGTTGTTTCATCCCTCAGCCGTAGGTTCACTTTTAGCTGGAGTAATTGGTTTTAACGTTAATGGCAGAGCTCAACAAGATGGTATGTCAAAGTGGAAAGACCAATTAGGTAAACAAGTTGCCCATAAAGAATTCTCACTTTTAGAATCGCCCCTTGATGAAACTAGAGTTTCAGATTGGTCACCGTTTGATCGTGAAGGTGTATTAACTGAAACACACGAAATCGTTAAAAATGGCACTTTGCAATTCACGGCACATAATTGTTTTAGCGCAGCACGGGGAAAAACAAAACCCACGGGTAATGCCGTTGGAAGTTCACGCTCACTTCCTAGTATTGGTCTACATGGGCTAACCGTAGCCACTGGTAAAAGTACTCTTAATGACCTTAACTCAGCTCTTAAAACAGGTTTAGTGCTAAAGAGATTTTCAGGAAACTCAGATCCTGTTTCAGGTCAGTTTAGTGGAGTGGCAAAAAACAGCTGGTGGGTTGAAAATGGTGAGCGTTCATATCCGCTCAAAGAAGTCATGCTCGCAGGTAATATGTTTGAGTTACTCAATAATATAAAACTCATTGGCTCTGAATCGTTTCGTCAAATGGGAAGTTTTGATTCGCCCTACATATTGATTGATAATGTGAGTGTTACATCGGGGTGATTCATGACGCTTGAACAAAAAATCTATGAGCGCATAATTCAGTACGCTCAAACCACCAACATAGAATTTGCAAACACGCCAAGATATTCTGGTTGGGAAGCTGTGGGTTTGCCCGATATGCGCGGGTTTACACCTCACCTGCGTAAAGTAAATGTTTATAAAGACCTAGAAAAACCGAAATTTAATTCAAAAAAATTTACAAACCTTTGGCTTGTGCACGATATTCTCCATATAGCATTTTACGATTTTGTCTCACTTAATTTGGGTGTTGAATGTTGGAATGACCCGGCGCGATTTCTCGAGTGTCATTTGGCGAGTGAAGCGTTTGCAGTTCTAACTCTTGATTATCATTGTTTGATAAAAACTTCGGTTAAAGGTTTGGCAGTAGATCTAGACAAAAAAGATCTTACTGATTTTCAAAGATTTAATAATGAATTGCCTGATTTTGAATCTTTTAAGTTTTGCCAAGGACTCGTTGATTTTTATCTCAGCGGGCAATGGGCATTCTCAAATCATGTTGAAATTGAACATGAGGTGAAGATGTTTGAAAAAATTAAACAAAAGTATGAAAACTGGTTTGGTCATGAATTTCGTTATGCTGAGAAACAGCGTTACTATGCGCTTTTATGGCTTGAAGATTTACATAATAAGAGATCTACAAAACAAAAGGCGATGATTGAAGATTCTTCTGTTGCTGCACCACTTTGGGAACTAATTACGCTTTTTACAAGTAGTTCTGAAACTGAGTGGATGAAATATTTAAAAGATATTAAAAAATCTACCCAAGATGTTCCTAATTATTTTAAAGACATGCCTAAATACCATCAAGTTTATAAAAAACCTGATTACCGTCTAACAGACATGCGATCAGTTTCTAAAGGTCAGATTGCTACCGAGGTCAAACAGACAACTAAACCCTCTGCAGGGCATCTCTTTCTTTTTTGGCAAATACTAACATCTCAGCCATCTAATAAATTTACGGCAGCACAGAAAAAAGAAATCCTAAAACTTGCAACGCAGGCACAAACCTCTCGAGTAGAATCCAAGCTCTGGAAAAGTGTTCAAGCGACTTGTTGCGAAACCATCAATTTAATAGATTGGAAAATAGACTCTCAAGGTGCCTCAACTTTCTTTTTGCCATAAAAAAATCCCCACAGAAAACCGTGGGGATTAAATTAGATCGCATTTTAACTACGAAACTATTATTTATTGGGCAAGCTATTTGGAATAAATGGCATCGCATCAGTTGCACGCAAAAGTGCATAATGTGCGCCTTCAAGAGTTCCGCGGATATGATTTTCAAATCTTGAGCCACTATCGTAAACACCCCATCTTTTTTCAAGTGAGCGTTGACCTAATGACCAAGCATAGTTTGAACCCTGTTTAAGTAAAAACTTACTAATTTTTACAAATTTCTTACCGCCACTCTCTCCGGCTGGAATTTTATTGATCATGCGATTTATGCCAACGATATCTTTTATGTAACGTCGACCTTGGCCGATACCAACACGTTTTACACAATCTCCTGTTGAGAGTCCGCGAGCTCTACAAACTTGAACGTTTAATGCGCCAACAAGCGGGTAAAAAGCTGCTGCTTGAATTGGAGAGAAATTTTTCTCAATACTTTTTTTCATAGCATCTTTATAAGTAATGATAGCCCAGATTTTCCCTGGAAATGTAGATGAGAACTCTTGTGACTTGTCGTTTGCTTGATTCTCTGATTTTGTATCTTGTTCTATGATTCTTTCAGCGGCGTCCATAATGGGAGTGGCGCTGGTTTCACGAGCATCAATTTCAGCGATAGCTTTTTGTAGTTCAGGTGAATTCTCATAAGCTTCAAGTACAGCGGGGTGTACTAGAAACTCTTCTCCATCTACGGTGATTGTAAGGGCTTCTATTTCTTGTGCTTGAACTGGTGAAGCAAGGCTGAGAACTAAGGCTAGGCTCGTGGTTGCTAAATAAAAATTCGTCATTAATTACTCCCATGTTTGAATGACATCGATCAAGTTGGCTTTAGCAAGGGCTGTTCCAGAAAAATTTGCACCCATGTAAAGTAGAGTGACGCTTGAGTAGCAGACTCTAAACTCACCATGATAGATTTTCACATGTGTGTGAATTAATTGGACAGTGTGCGGTTTTTGTCAGAATGTAGGCCCATGCAAAGCTTTGAAATGACTGCAACATATTGGTGGCTCACAACGGCGATGGTGTTGATTATCATCGAAGTAATCTCCCCTGCTTTTGGTGCCGTTTTAATTGCTGGTGCAGCACTCATCGCGGCCCTACTAGCATCATTTGGTGTCTCTGTTCTGGGGCAATTCGGAATTTTCGCTGTATCAACTATTTTATCCTTAACACTTTTACGTCCTCGACTTGTTAAAATACTTTATGATTCTCAGGGGGTACAGTCTGTTACTGATCAATTGATGGGTAAAGACTGTAAAGTAACAGAGGCAATCGACTCTGTAAGCGGTACAGGTCGCGTTTTAATTATGGGTCAAGATTGGGCTGCTGAAAGTTCAAATAAAATACCTATCGGTGCCACAGTTCGTGTTGAAGGTGTCGATGGAATCAGATTGAAAGTTAAAGTTATTAACTAAGGAGTTTATATGTCTTATTTTTTACTTACGTTTGTAATCCTAGCCATTGTGATCTTGGCAAAAACTATTAAAATTGTTCCTCAAAAACAAGTCATGATCATTGAGCGACTAGGGAAATATCACAAGAAGGCTGAAGCGGGACTCAATATCATTATTCCTTTTCTTGATGCCGTAAGAGCTGTTGTTGATATACGAGAGCAAATTTCACCAATTGAACCTCAGCCAGTTATTTCACGTGATAACGTTACTATGGCGGTTGATGCTGTAATTTATTATGTCATTATTGATCCTGTGCGTGCCACCTATGAAGTACAAAGTTTAAAGTGGGGTATTGAGCAACTTACACTCAGTGCTTTAAGAAACGTTATCGGTTCACTTGATCTCGATCACACGCTTACATCGCGCGATACAATTAATACGCAATTACGAGCTGTATTAGATACTGCGACCCAGCCGTGGGGCGTAAAAATCATGCGTGTTGAATTGAAAAATATCAATCCACCAGCAGAAGTTAAATTAACAATGGAAAAGCAAATGACTGCTGAGCGATCACGTCGCGCCGTAGTTACGACTGCAGAGGGCGAAAAAACTTCAGCAATTTTACGCGCTGAAGGTCAAATGCAATCCCTTGTCATTAATGCTGAGGGTAAAAAACAATCTGCAATTCTTGCCGCTGAAGGTGAAGCTTTATCAAGACTCAAAGTTGCTGAAGCAGAAGCCCAAGCAATTACGCTAGTTACCCAATCACTGGGGAAAATTGGTGATCCAGCTCAATATTTGATCGCTCAAAGATATTTGGAAACACTCAATCTCATTGCTAGCAATGCAGATAAAGTCGTGTTTTTACCCTTCGAAGCAGCCGGAACATTGGGCTCTCTTGGCGCAATGAAAGAGATGTTTGATAAATTACCAGGTGACCGCAGCCAAGGTGCTCGAGGCTCAATCGCAACGCAGTGATAAATTAAGAAACACTTTGCTTTGTGACTTTGTTGAATAAGTTTTTAAGACTCAGTGGCCATAATTTAAAGCTTTGTGTCTCAAATCTATTGTTGCGCCAGCGTGTTATCTGATGCGCAATTTTTTCTCCCAATTCATCAACAGCAAGTTCAGGTGTGTCACCTTCAGTTATTGCACTGAAGTTGGCAACGCCTGAGAAGATTTCCATGCGAGCTTTATATTTAGTATTTACATTTAATACCGTTGCTAATGATGTGGAGTCAGATGGGGCTGAATCCATGGTTCGTTTTAACAGTTCATTTGCATAAATTATGAACTCATCACTGGGTTCAAAATTTCTAAAACAAAATTTTTCGTTTGTCATAACTCTCTCCTTAAATTATTGTTCAACATTTGTTAAATTCTGGGTTAACCAGAATACCAAGTTCTTTCTATTAAAATTTCTAAACGCGCAAACCGTACGTTCTTGATAATCTTTGTCATTTCTTGAATTTAAAAGATTATCGTATGAAGCATTGAGTACGAAGCGGGGATTTATGCTGCCGTAATTCGTGGTTAAAACAGTTCCTTTGCAGAATTCTTGAATTCGTTCCGTACCACTTTTGCCCATGGCTAATGATAAAATGCAAAGTTGATTTCTAAACCCTCTGATGTCGTGGTGGTTACTATCGGCCTCAGGTCGGTATGTGGGAATTGTCGAAACTCGCGCTGGGTACAAATCTGGTCTGAGGGTGTTGCGCATAAAAATACGACCAATGATTCCACCGAAACTTGCTAGTAGTGAACTCATGGGGTTTTCACGTTCAGCTCTTGCGACATCATCTTCTGTCGATCGTCGAAAAGTATCTTTCCATAATCTCTTTGCTGAATCATTGGCCATTGCCCAATCACCAGTTTTTTCTTGAGCAATGATCATGTTGTATTCACGTATAGTTGTCTCAAGTGTGTCGCTGAACACATGAAGTGCAGATAAATTATAAAGATTTGCGGTATTTGCGGTTGCTAAATCTAATTGTTGAACGCTCGGGTTGATTGAATGCACCATTGTTAACATGCTTAAAAGATCATTCCCAGAAGTAAGGAGTAGATCTTTTTCATAAGTGCCAAGATCCATAGAGTCAGATTTAATTCTAAAAACATAGTCGGCGTAGATGAAATTATTTAAACTATTAGTTAGATAACTGTCTCTTTGCCATAAAACATCTAGTTGGTCATAAACAGTTTTGACAACTTTTTTATAGGCTTCATCAATTATGAGTGAATCAGCATCTGTCTTGGGATCAAAATTATAAAATTGATCGAGACTTTGATAGGCATCAAGAATTACCCTCAACCTTTTCTTTGTGTCTCTGAGCCCTGGAATTATTTTTTTGAAATCAGAATCTACACTGGCTGCACCTTGTTTGGTCAGTACTGTGTCGAGGTTAGATAAATAACGATAAATAAATTTAAAACTTTTGTGAGGTGAGTAGGCTTGACTGACGAGTGATTCGATAGCTAAGTTTGGCTGATTAACAATAATTCTTTCACGATAAAAATCACTGGCTTTCTCGCGAGCTTTTTGTAAGAGCGTGTCGAGTTGAATGTTAATTGTTTTGATCAAATTGTCGGGGGTATTAAACTCCGGCATTCTTTGAAATGTTCCATCGCCCTTCATGTATTCATCCCAGGTCATCATTTGAAGACCGGGTTGATTTTGCGCTACTTCAAGTGGGATTTTACTTCTGCCAACTAAAAAGAAAGGAATTTTTCCAGCGTTTTCTGAAAGTGTGAAGAAGTTAATTCCACCCGAAGTTGCTTCTGATGGATCTAACATTGGATTCCCACCACCAAGACTGCCGATTACGTTAGAGAGTGCGCGCATTAACGCTAATTTTTTGTCATCAAGGGATGATGCTTTATAATATATTTTTAAATCTGAATTGAAATCACCTTTGATTTTCCAAATAGATGTTTGAAGATTTGTTACGTTAGTAAATGAATTGATTTTAAACTCTGCGTCCTCAGCCCATTGGGGTTCAACTCCGTATTGTACTTTTTGAATCCAACGGGAAATATTTGGCAAATGATGAATGAGTACATAGTAACCAGCTAAAGGATGCTGAAGTGATATATCTTCCTTTTCTGGATCAAGTTTAAATAGTGGTTTATATTCTAATATGCCACTTTTTAAAAGGTGGTGAGCATCTTGTACTGAGCAATAAGCTTCAGCTGTTGATTCCATTAAACATGCAACTGATGTGCGAAGATGATTTTGATCAAGCAAGCGAAGTGAACCTGAAAACTTCCATTTCTGAAGCATTTTTAAAATATTATTTATCGAATTACCAAGTCGAGAATGCACACCATCGCCGGCTGAGGCAAATGATGCTGTGAGATCAATAATTTTTGCAACAAGGGCTGTGCCCTGGGCGGCCTGGCCAATCAGACAACGATCTAACTGAGGAAGCGTCGTTGTAATTTGCTCAAGTATATCCGCAGCTCGAGTAAATGTTTTATTTGAACGTGAAGCAATCGCAGGCAATGCAGTAAATAATCCTTTTTGCGAAACCGCTTCAGCAGAAACCGCCGCACCTGTTAGGGTTTCTTTCATCAATGCTTTAAGTACACTTGGTTGAAGTTCTTTGTCTTCTCCGGTGAGTGCATAATTTTGAAGTGCAGCGATACGACTTGGAATACTCTCCATGCGAGTAGCATATGGTGCTGCCCCAGCTTCGGGTGCGATGGTACCCATTTGTTCAACAATCAAACTACTTAGTGAATCTAAGCTTTCAAGCCCTTTGCAGTGTTCAAGGCCTTTTAACTGATTAATGGCGGTAATGATGGCATCTGATTGTGCCAGTGCTCTTTGTGTCCATGGCCCCTGAGATGCGCACGTTCTACCAAAAGAATAAGGATTCTGTTGCCCGTGTGCATTTGTACCGATGGTAAAAATAGCGAGGATAAAAATTTGAGTAAGTTTTGACATCATTTTTAATGACTTCCTTTTTTGCTATTGCGATCAATAGGCTAAAAATTTAAATACGCGCTTTAGTTGGTCAACACACGAGGTTGTACTTGATTGGGGCTCATTGAGAATATTGATACTGAGTGTTGCAGATGCTTTGCCTTCAAGAATTCGTAGTTTTTCTTTAACAATGGCGATTTTTCTTGTGTAGATTGATCGTGCTAAGACCTTGATACTGAATAATAGCGCGCTGTGTTCGAGATGAAGCAGGATTGCATCACTATTAAGTGCAAAACCATCAGTGATTAACCCGCCTGGAAAAGCTGTGAGTATTATTGTACCGGTAATAATCGCCAGTGTTGTAAAGAGGTTGATCATTCCGTAAGTTGTTGAATAAGCAAGCGCTTGAGTCTTTCTTGCAAGTTTACCATCAAAAAGAAATTTTGAGATTTTCTCGGTTCGACTTTGAAGTATTTCATTATTATTTGTCGTATCGTTTGTCTCTTGTGTTTGTTTGACTTCACCTGAAGCAATTTGATTGGCTGGAATTGCTGGTAAACCATCTAAAATTTTCCCTAAAATTGAATTAATTTCAGGCTCCAGAAGTTTTAAAATTTTATCTTGGATTTGTGTATTTTGATCAATTTGATTTGTGATCAACTCTTTTGCAAGTTCTGGATTAGCTTTAAGTTTTGTTGCGATTGCCTCAACGATTGGTTCAATATCTGGGATATTTTGGCCATTAACGCGTAATGCGATGATCTTTTCACCATCATTTATTAAACTAAAGGTAAGCGCTGAAGCCCCAGGCAGCTCTGCATTTAAGATGAGTTGTTGAACAAAAGTTGAGTCAGTATTTTCGATAGAAATTGCACTGTTACTATCTAGGCTAAAAGATCTATTGCCAGCTAAGAGAATTGCGGGCTGAACGATCAGACTTGCGCAAAGCAAAATAGAAATTATATTTTTATTTGTCATTGTGATCTCTCCGTCCCATAAATCAAAGCAAACGACGGGCCACGAAGCCCCTTAAAACATAGAAAAATTTACAAGTAGCTATCGACAATCTGGGGGGTATGAATAATACTGTTTTTGGTTGAGTAACATCTAAGGAGAGTTCATGAAAATCACGGTTTTAGTTTGTGGATTGATCATTACATTTTCAATTTTTGCTAATGCTCAATACGACAATGCTCCTTCACCGGTAGCTCCAGCTCAAGATGCTCCACCGCCACCACCTGCACCGGCCCCAATAGTTGACGCCGCGCCCGCTCCAAGGGTTCCTGCACCAAAACATAATGCAATTAAAAAGCGTAAATTTGAAAAAATAGAAAAAAAAGCTGCCAGAAAAATCCATAATGTTAAAAAGAAACATAATAAGAAATCTCATTGATCAAAGGAGTAGTTTTATATGTCTAAAGCTGAATTACGACGGATTCTTTTTATATGCGCGATTTTCATCAGTGCTGCGTTCGCGCTGAAATTTATTTTAAAATGAAGCGCCGCTTAGCTATTATCTTTTTAATAAGCATCATTGGGCTGCCTTTGTTCGCCCAAGAGCAGCAACAGCGCTCAAGGTCTGCTGTAAGGCGTGCTTATCCCGGAGGTCGGGATGATTCTGATTTGACTGTGCAAACACTGCGGCAAGTTTCTAAAAAAGAAGGCGAAGCTGATCACGAGAACTACGAACCTGTTGGTCTTGAGTATGATGCTTCATCTTCCGATGCAGGTTTTGGGGAGTAATCTTCATGAGTGATTCAATTCAACGCGAAACAATGGATGTCGATGTTCTTTTTGTTGGCGGAGGTGTTGCTAGTCTTAGCGGTGCCATACATCTTACAAATCTCGTAAAAAAACATAATGCCGAAATTGCAGCCGGTACAAAATCAGGTAGTGCACTAGCGGATCCAATGATTGCGGTTGTTGAAAAAGCAAGTGAGCTTGGCGCTCATAGTTTAAGTGGCGCAGTAATGAACCCGGTAGCACTTAAAGAGCTCATTCCTGATTACAAAGAAAAAGGTTGTCCAATTGAAGCGGTGGCAAATTACGATGCCGTTTATTTTTTGGGTAAAACTTGGAAGTTTAAATTCCCGATCCCGCCACCACCGTTTAAAAATCACGGAAATTATATTATTTCACTGGCTCGCTACAATCGTTGGCTTGGAAAAGTTGCTGAAGATCGAGGTATTAATATTTTCCCTGGGTTTGCTGCCACTGACTGTCTTTACGATGGCAATAAAGTAGTAGGCGTTCAAACAGGTGATAAAGGCATTAGTAAAACTGGCGAAAAAAAATCAAACTTTGAACCTGGTTATATTTTAAAATCAAAAGTGACTATCTTTGGAGAAGGTACACGGGGAAGTTTATTTAAGCGTGTCGCTCAAAAACTTGGTCTAAGAGAAGGCAAAGAGCCTGATGTTTTTGAAGAAGGTGTTAAAGAAATAATCCAAATGCCTCCCGGCACCGTAAAACCCGGGCAAGTTATCCACACCATGGGTTGGCCCTTAAAGAAATCTATTGGTGGAACTTTTATTTATACAATACCAAATGATCAAATTATTTTGGGCCTTGTAGCATTTCTTGATTCAAGAGATCCACTTCTTGACCCTCATCGCGAATTACAAAGACTTAAAACTCACCCGTTTATTTACGACATGATCAAGGGTGGAAAAGTAATCGCTTACGGCGGAAAAACTTTGCCTGCGGGCGGGTGGTTTTCGATACCTAAGCTTTATCATGATGGGATGCTTGTCATTGGTGATTCTGCAGCTTTTGTAGATGTGCAAAAGCTTAAAGGAATTCACCTGGCAATGAAATCGGGCATGCTAGCTGCTGAAACAGTTTTTGAGGGTTTATTGAAAAACGATTTCAGTGCGGCAACACTTAAAAAATATGAAGAACTTATTTACGGTAGTTTTATTGGGCGACAACTTTATCGCGTGCGCCATTTTCACCAGACATTGAGTCTTGGTTGGTTAAAATCTTTTTTCTTGTTGGCTTTTCAACAAATCACAGGTGGTGCAAGTCTTGTTGGGCGATTGATGATGCATGAAGATGCAAAAACGACGGCGACAAAGGCAGAAGTATGGGGAAACAAAAAACTAGGCGAAGATGAAGAGCTTAGTATTCCAAAGCCCGACGGAGTTTTGTTTTTTGATAAGTTATCGAGCGTGTATCTTACAGGTACGATGCATGATGAGAATTCACCGAATCATTTGCTTTTACTTGACGGAAACATTTGTCAAAGTACGTGTTATCCGAAATATGAAAGTCCTTGTGTGAGATTTTGCCCTGCAAGTGTTTATGAAATGGTACCTGATGAAACGACGGCTAATGCTAAAATGAAACTGCATATCAACTACACAAATTGTATTCACTGTAAAACCTGCGATATCAAATGCCCTTTTACTAATATTGATTGGACTGTGCCCGAGGGTGGCGGTGGTCCTAGATACACTCAAGTTTAAATTTGGCTTTTGCTTAATTAACTTCTTTGGTGAGCCATTCTAAATAAGCGGGCATACCATCACTTATTGGAAGTGCAATCAATTCTGGTAGTTCATGGGGATGTAGTGTTTTTATTTTGGCCTTTAATTTTTTAAAAACTTTAGCGGTAGTTTTGCCAATGGCGAGGATTTCTTGTTCGCGCTGTTCTTTTTTCTGCCAGATATAAATACTAGTTACACCTTCGATAATATTCACACATGCGGCAAGTTTTTCTTTTACAACAGTAGTTGCGAATTTCACGGCGTCTTCACGATTAGCAAAGGTTGTTAAAAAAACAACTGGGGCTGATGATGCAGCCCCTGTCTTTAATTTCTTTTTTAGTTTACTCAAAATTTACTCTCTGATGATTGTCAGTTTATTAAGGACAACAGTTTTTAGTGGTTTGTCGTTACTCATATCACGTGGTGTTTTGCAGATTGCCTCTACAACATCCATACCTTCAACAATTTCACCAAAAATTGCATGTTTTTTATCAAGCCACGGTGTTGGCACTGTGGTGATAAAAAATTGACTACCATTTGTGTTTGGACCGGCGTTGGCCATTGAGAGCATTCCTGGTTTGTCATGTTTTAAATCTGGGGCAAATTCATCACTGAATTGATAACCTGGGCCACCAGTACCATTGCCCACAGGGTCTCCACCTTGCACCATGAAATTAGGTATTACTCGGTGAAATGCGAGGCCATCATAAAAATTTGATTTCTTTTTTTGTTTTGTTCCAGGATCAACCCATTCTTTTTTGCCTTCTGCGAGATCCGTGAAATTGGCAACTGTTTTTGGCGCTTGATCAAAAAACAAACGAGCTTTGAATTTACCCATCGTAGTATCAAATAATGCAAACATCTTCTTAAAACCTTTCTTTGTGGGGGTTGTGATTTTTTTTGCTTTTGGAGTTTCTAATTTATTACTTCCTTTATTGGCAGCGTCAGCATCAGCTCTTGCTGGTTCTTTAACTGTCTCCGCCTTTACTGCTGCTGGTGTGGCTGTCGCGGCTGCAGGTTTTGCATCTTGTGCATAACTTGTTAAACCTAAAGTTGAAATAAAAATCATGGTGATCAATTGTTTCATGGTTTTTCTCCTCTGAATCAGTACGCTATCGAAGCGTCAGTTAAATTGCAACACTAGGCTTCATTACTTTATATATGGCGACCACCGAGCTTTAAAATAATTGTGATTATCCACAGTAATGCGACGCTCATTTGTGCCATCAACACTTGTGATATAAATCTGGCTTTTCCCAGTGCGATTCGACGTAAAGACAATGTGCCGACCGTCAGGGCTATAGCTTGGATCTTCATTATCAGCGCCACGGCCATCAGGTTTTTTTGCCGAAGTGAGTCTTTGCATATCGGTTCCATCAATATTTACAGTAAAAATGTCAAAGTGACCTTTATCACGACCCGCAAAGGCCAGACGTTTGCCATCCGGTGAAACGCTCGGACTTGAATTGTAATGCCCTGCAAATGTAATACGCTTTGTATTGGTTCCGTTTGTGTCCATGAGATAAATCATCGGATTACCTGTGCGATCACTGCTAAATGCGATTTTTTTACCATCAGGAGTAACTGAAGGCTCAACATTAAGTGCTCCACGTGGACCATTGGTAACGCGGGTGATATCATCGCCATCTAAACTCATTTTATAAATATCAGGATCTGATCCTTTACTGATGGTTAAGAAAATGGATTGTCCATCGGGGGTGAAAGTACTGCCCGAGTTAATTCCTAGACGACTACTCACAAGATATCTTTTGCCTGTAAATATATCGTATGTGAATAAATCAGGGTTTCTAATTTTTAATTTTGGGTGATAGGCAAAAGATGTGTAGCTGATGGTTTTTGCATCGGGGCTCCATGCGGGAGATAGACTCACACTGTGATGGCTTGTCACTGCTGTGATATTGCGGCCATCCCAATCCATTACATATATTTCTCGCCAATTTTTTCCGGCGCGATCACTACCCACTACAAATTTTGTGCGAAAAATACCCTGTTTGCCGGTGAGTGCTTTCATTAAATCATCAGCAAAGGTGTGAGCTGTTTGACGAACCTCAGAAAGTTTCGCCACATATTTTTTCCCTAAAACTAATTTTGCTTGGGGAACATAGTAGACATAGACTTCAAACTCTACGGTTGCTCCATCAATTTTAAATCCACCACGTACCAAAAATTCAGCATTAATTTTAGTCCACAAATCAAAATGAAAACCTGTTGGGTTTCCGGGTGCTGGTGTGAGACCAACTTTTGCCACGTCTTCAAGGTAGGCGTCTTGTTTGATGATTGTGAAGAGATTGCTGATTTCAAGGTCATTTACGACTGTATTAAATAACTCAGTACCAACTTGCTTGTACGATGGAGCAAGTGATGGTGAACTTAAAAATAGAAAAGCTGGCACCGCGATGAGACTCTTTTTAACCTTGGCTTCCCCCATTTTAATATAAATGCGATCGCCATCTTCTTGTGCAAGTACTGATGTGCTCATCGATAAGATGAGTAAAAGTGTGAGTAAAATATTTTTCATAATAACCCCTTATTCTGGAAAGCCCACTTCAATGCCATCGACCCGTACAAGGTCGACGAACTTGGGCGGTGGTTTTGGGAATGGAGATGAATCATCAATAGCTTTGAGCGCGTAATTGTCAAAACGTTGATCTCCTGAAGATTTTTTTAAGAATCGTTTGATCACGGTACCATTATTGTCGATATAAACTGTAACAACCGCTTTGAGATTATCATTGCGAAGCCACTCGGGCAAGTTCCACTGAGGCTCAACGTGAGAGTAAATGTTTCCAAGATATTCATTAAAGTCAGCTTTGGCTAAACCATGCAATGATGAGCCGGGGCTGATCACATTGCCTTTAATAAGTGAGTTTCGCGCTTGAGATTGCCGTAGAGCACGCTCTTGTGCCTCTTGTTGTTTAACTTCTTTTTCAATCTCTGCAAGCCGATTTCGCTTTTGCTCTTCTTTGGCGAGTTTTTTTATTTTATCTAAGGCTTTTTCTTTTGTTTTTTTCGGCTTTAAAACAACCGCTTCAGGTTTTGGTGGACTCGCTTCTTGAGGTTTTGCTGCTTCAATTGGTTTTGTTGTGACCTCAGCTTGAGGTGGCGGCGGAGCCGGAAGGTTTTGTATTTTGTCGGGCAAATCAACCATATCTACTTTGATTGCAGTATCAAGATTAAGTGCTTCAGACGGAAAAATATAAGCTTTAACTCCGAATACAAAAACTAATGTAAGATGTAAAAATAAACTGAAGATGATCATCTTCTTGAACATCTGTGATTCTGGTATTTCAGTTGTTAAATCGAGAAATTTAAAACTCATTTCACATTCTTTGGCAAAGTGACAAGTCCGATGCCGTTGATTCCTGCTGCTTTTATTTCACCCATGGTTGCGGCGACAAATCCGTAAGAGACATCTTTGTCTGCTTGAATGTAAACTTGCTTGTCTTCTCTGTTTTCAAAAATTGCAGTAAGTTTTGGTTTTAAGGCATCAAGCTTGAACTCTTGTGCTTCTATAAATATTTTATCACCTCTGCGAACGGTGATCACAAAGGGTTCTTCTCTCACTGTGAGACCTGTGTTTGCAGTCTCAGGAAGTTGTACATCGATGCCCTGTTGAAGCATTGGTGCTGTGATCATGAAGATAATTAATAAAACAAGCATGACGTCAACAAGTGGTGTGACGTTAATTTCACTCATGGTGGTTCTACTTTTAATATCACTGCCTGATGACATTCCCATGATTAATCCTTAAAGAAATTGCGTTTAACGATATTTAAAAAATCAGCTGTGAAATTACTAATCTCAAGATCTTGTTTGCGAAATTTTCCCACGAAATAATTGTAGCCCATGACCGCTGGTATTGCAGCGGCGAGACCAATCGCTGTGGCAATAAGGGCTTCAGAAATTCCAGGTGCAACTACCGCAAGTGAAGCAGCTCCAGTATTACCGATACTTTGAAATGAACCCATAATACCCCATACGGTTCCAAAGAGACCGATAAATGGAGATGTACTACCGATGGTTGCCAAGAAACCAGTGCGACCCTCCATGCGTGCGATTTCGTTGTCACTTGCTTTTCTTAATGCACGTGAAACGTTATCGAGGCCACTGAGTGCGAATGACCCTTGCCCGGGCGCTTTATCGTTGGGTTTACTGTCGGCAATTTTTTGTAATTCTAAATAACCAGCTTTAAAAACATTGGCAAGCGGGCTTGTTTGATATTTTTGAAGTTCATTAAAAATCACATCGAGGCTTGATGATTTCCAAAAAAAATCTAAAAAACCGCTATCTGCAAAATTCATTTTTGTGAGCTGTACACGTTTTGTTAAAATGATTGCCCAACTGACAATCGAAAAAACAACAAGTATGAGTAAAACAAATTTTACAGTGATACCTGCATTCCAAATTAAATCCCAGGCATCCATTTTCATTCCGACTTTAATTGCAGATTTTGTTGTAGCGGCAACAGCTGTGCTTCCCATTTATTAAACCCCTTAGAGTTGTTGAAGTGATGTAGAAAGGCTAAATCTTTTTGAGCTCGCGAGCAACCTTCAGGAGAAGACTTGGCGCGTCAGTTATGATTCCGTCCGCACCTTCTTTGATGAGCTGCGCCATTATGGATTGATTATTAATGGTCCATACATGAACTGCTTTTTTGTTTTTATGAGCTACGTTGATCAGTTTTTGAGAAAACACCTGAATACCTTTGTGCTCAATGGGAATTTGGTAAACATCACCTTCTTGCGGAAGTAGAAAAGTGAGCCCTGTGCGATTAAAAATCAAGGTTTGTAGTATTTCTCGAGAAGAAAACCCTGAGCACATACGAGGGCTAGCTGATCTGGCTTTAGATAAAATATTATGATGCTCTCCGGCAAGACAGACGCGATCAGTTGCCCCGGCATCTTCAACAATTTTTACCACCAAATCTTCAAAATGCGGATTAGCACGTTTTATTTCTATGCTCATGCGTGATTGAGGATGTGTTTTTAAAACTTCGATAAGTGTAGGTACACGAACATTTTTATTTCGAAATGGATGTCCACCGTCATTAATGAAGTGATATCCAGCATCAAATTTTTTAATTTCAACTAAATTAAGATCATGAACATTTCCATGTCCATTTGTGGTGCGATCAAGTGTGTCGTCATGAATCACAACGACTTCACCATCGCGGGTGCGATGCACATCGATTTCAAAAATCATTTCATTATAAATTTTTGCAGCATGATCAAAGGCGGCCATGGTGTTTTCTGGTGCTTCAAGTGCTCCGCCTCGATGCGCTATGACGTGAAAGGCCCCAGCCAGATAGCGGGAGTTATTAATCATGTTTTGCGAGCACCTTTCCAAAATAAAAAATTACCTGCTAGTTGAATCAGATGAAAAAGTGCGTTGCGACTAAGGAGTCCATCGAAGTTCGTAACTTCTCTGATGACTAAACCAAAGATGGTGACGGCCATACCTGTATAAATCCAACTTCTGGCTTTTGAGGCGGGTGCTTTTGTTAATGTGAGTGCTGCAGTTATCAGGCAAAATCCACTGACGATTGAAATATAAATAAAAGGAAGTGGAGCCACAAGGCCGCCAATTAAAATCCCAATGAATCCTAATACAGGCCAAAAAATATTTAGCCAAGGTAGATTTGGTTTTGTTACTGAAATACATGCTGCTAATAGTAAAAATGCACTGGTCACAGAACTTATGCTAACTAAAATCCAAAAACTGGGAGTGTGAAATTGCACAGTGCCGTGATAGATGGCTCCTAAGAGTGCCGCTATGCTGAGCATAATAAAAAAGGCCATCCATAAATGTTTGAATTTTCGAGGGCCCACGGTGAGACCAAGGGCGATTGTTCCAAAGCTTAAAATGACATCAGTAAGGGCTGTGGCTGTTTCATTGTCCATGAGTTGACACTAGCTAGAAATCTTAGAATTTTGCAATAAGTGATTATTGAATTATGCGTGGACGTTCTATTGATTCTTGAGTTTTTTTATCAATGTCAGCATTCTTAGCATTTGTTGAATTAGATTTTTTTGCATTAACGTCATTATCATTTTTGTCTTCAACTTCTTGTTCTTTAATTTCTTTAAGACTTTCTTGTGTTTCTGGTTTTGCAAAAAGCACTTCGCCCGCCAAGGGTGTGGAGTGAATCGGGTCAAGCGCTTGTGGGTTAGTCACAAATTGTGCTGAGGCTGATAAGTTTTGTTTGGGCCCAATGCTGTAATCAAAAAATGAGAAAATTTGATGATTATTAATATTTGATACTTCAATTAATATGGTTAGGTTTTTTGATTCCCCTGCATTGAGCGAAACAGTTTCATTTATATTCCCACTCAAAAGTCTAACACCTTCTGGTAATTTCCATTTGAGCACTCCTGAAATAGTTGTATTTGCGTTGATGACAGCAGTCAGAGAAAAAGGCTTTTGAGGTAATGCCGGGGGTGTCATGTCACTTTCAATGCTCATTGATGCGCTCGACGGATATGATTTTCTCATGGTCTTAAAAGCTGTCTCTGGTGAAAGCGCACTGGCTAATCTTTTTTGCTTAAGGCCCTGTGGGTAATAAGTCGAAGCAGTGATAGATAAAGTTGCAATCAAGATTAATGAATGGAGTAATTTATTTTTCATGGGCATATGAGTGCTCCATTTACATATAGTTGGTATTCAGACGTTGCAGGTTGATTGTTTTCAAAGGCGCTGATGTTGAGCATATAAATTCCGGGGTGTAATCCGCTTAAACTAATAGTTTTGCTTTTCGGATTTCCGCCCGCGCTCATCAAATTATCATTCATTACGAGTGCATCAGATGAGACGCGTTCAAAAGTATAATTTTCTTTATACAAGTAGAGATCTAGCTCTGCATTACCTGAGGTGCGTTTAATTTCAATGGTTGAAATGGTGCCATCATGATTGACGGTGTAGAAGTCATTGCTGTGAAATTGATCGCTACACCATGAATGATGGCTTCCTGCTGTGCAAATTAAAGCTCCATTAAATATTACATTTGTTTTTGGATCTTTGGGTGTGATCTGAATTGCGGGGCACTTCACTACGGCTGTTGTGGTTAAAAGTTTTCCATAGTCTCCATTGGTATTGGACATTTTTTGAAAGGTAAAAGAACTTTCAGTAGAAACATTCGCCGGCACTCGAGGTGCTGTAAGAAACAATCCCATGCTTCTAAAGTGAAGTGAAGAATCGTTTAAATCTTTAAAGGCATTCCAAAATACGCCAAGACTATTTTTATTATTATCGCTGGTATTATCATCTTTCAGCGCAGCGCCGTTTGAACCGGCGTAGCCAGTTAAGGGCACAACACCCGTGGGAGCATCTACTACGTCAATGGAGTCCCAAAGCGCGCGGGCAATCGCAAACTCACGAAAGTTTCCTTCGTTAACACTTTGCGGAATATCGTATGAAGAATTACCTTGTTTATTTAAATCAATATCATAGTTGAAACTACAACGAGCCGTTACACTGATATTGCCAAATGTATCTCTGTAGAATTTATCAACACGAACGGCAGATGATAAAAAATTAGCCCACCCCTCACTCCATACAAGTCGAGCATCTAGAACACGATTGCCGTCATGACTTCCACCGGGGGAGTTTGTTTTTGCAAATTTATCTTCAAGAAAATGACCGTATTCGTGAGAAATGACTGCATCATCAAAATGGTCTGTATCAGAAGAATCAACGTCGCCGTTGATTCCACCAAGAATATATATTTTATCAGTACCAGGAATATAAAAACTGATTCCACTTTCAGGGTCACCACCAAAATAGACATAAGGATTAACGCCTTTTGCCCAATAGACTATTGAGCGAGGAGCGACGTCATCACCTGTTGCACTAAATGCAAAGCAGTTTAAATTTGTGTAGGGCTTTTGAATATCCCCACAAGTATGAAATCGGAGAGATTGATTTGCTCGTAAAATATTATTGTAAATATTAAAAGCACCTCCGCGAAGATCAGCGGAGCTAGCTGGTGCAATGATATTTCCCGCGGGTCGTGGCTCAACGCCTGGGCCTGTATTAACTGTTACTGTGAGAGAGTAGGGTGAATTTTTGGTAGGTGTATCGAGCACACTTACCTGAACATGTTTATTTCGTGCTCGTGAGTTTATTTTAAATGTGAGACTGCGGTTGCGCGGAACAGTGAGTCCTAAATTTCCGCTTAGACTTTTAAATGCTCCAGTGCCATCGGTTTCTCCACATTGAACAATATTACCACTTTCATCTAAGACCTGAATCTCTGCATATTGAATCGTGCGCTCGGATGCTGGATAATTTGGATGTGTGATCGCGTCTGATCCGAGTCCACATGCATTGATATCAACAAAGGGCATTGATGCGAAAAAAGCTCGCGATTGAAATTTTGCTGTGCCAGTGACAACCAAACCACCGGTGTGATCATGCTCAAGATCACAATAGGGTGGTTCTGATTCAATATTACTTAAAGCAGCTGGACTCCGAGGTGTTTGAAAGTTGGTGGGTGAACACCCAATGCCAATGTAATTGGTGATAGTGAAACATAGAGCCAAAAGTAGCCAAATTTTAAGGAGTCTGCCGCCTGATTTCATTCATAATACTTATCGGCTTAAGTCTAGTTTACTTGAGGCCTATTATGCTCCGAGATAGGCTAAAGTTATGATTGAAATTAAGGGGTTAGGTTGTATCGGTTTCTTGACTTCGTGTTCGACTTCGTAGACCATTTATAACTATGCCGCACATCGAACCGGGTTTTAATAGCGATATTGTCTGCGCTGGAACAAAGTATCATGTCCAGACTGAAGACTGGGGAGAAGAAAACCCATTTGTAGTCACCCGTGTTTATCACTCAGGCACTGTGGTCTTAAGTCTTAAGACCACATATGAAAAAATCGCAGCGACAAACTTTGCAGTGGGCCGTCAAGCGGTTCGTCTAGGTATGAGAGAGCAACATCAACAAATTCTAGACCAACTGGTTTCTGGTACTCTGATCAACGCAAGTCTAAAATAATAAGTATGTGCATGTACCATGGAGGGTATCGACACAGTGATTGAGTTAACACATGTTTATAAAATTTATGGAAATTCTATTCATGCTCTGAGTAATGTCTCACTTAAAATTGACAGAGGTGAATTCATCTATTTGACGGGTCCAAGTGGAGCCGGCAAAACAACCCTCTTTAAACTCATTACTTGTTACGATCAACCCACCTCAGGAAAAATCATTGTCGCTGGGCAAGATCTTTCATCGGTAACCGCGTCGCAAATTCCATATGTCAGACGAAAAATTGGCGTTGTGTTTCAAGACTTCAAGTTGCTTAAAAATAGAACGGTTTATGAGAACGTCGCTTTGCCGCTAGAAATTCTCAACATGAAGCGCTCAGAAGTTGCAGCACGAGTGCATGATATGCTTGATCAAGTAGGGCTTCGCTACAAGGCCATCTATTGGCCCGAACAACTCTCTGGCGGAGAACAACAGCGTGTGGCTATTGCGCGTGCCCTTGTAGGTAAACCCGGTCTTCTTATTGCTGATGAGCCTACGGGAAATTTAGACCAAAATCTTTCTGATGAAATTATGGAACTCTTTGCAAAAATAAATGCACAAGGTACGACGGTATTTATCGCTACACATAATCAAAGTTTTATTACGAGGGGTAATCGAAGAGTTGTGCGTTTAGAAAAAGGCCACTTCTCAGAGACACACAAGGCAGCCAGTGCGCTGGTAGATGATTATCCCTTATCCATGACAATGAGGGAGTTGTGATGTCAGAATTCAGTGCAACAATTTGGCGCAGTTGGAAATCACATTTTTGGACAAACGCTGCGACAACGGCAGTTCTTACGCTAAGTTTTGCGCTCGTGTATGGGGCCATCTTATTTACTACTAATCTTGGGCGCATACTCGCTGTTTGGGGAGATGAAATCCAAATTACCATTTATCTCTCCGATGATATTACTCAAGATCAAATTGCTAATCTTGAGAAAACTATTTCCAGTGAAAATGGAATCGATAAACTTCTCTATGTCGATAAAGTAAAAGCGAAAAGCTCTTTTGAAAAAAGCCTTAGTTCTTACGGGCCTAATTTTTTAAAATCACTTGAAAACGATAAAGATAATCCGTTTCCGGCAAGTTATATGGTGCGGTTGAGTAAAAACCACAAATCACCTGATCGCGTTGATGAGTTGGCTCAACAGTTTGGTCGTCTCCCAGGGGTCGAAGACATCAGCTATGGCCAAGAATGGATTAAAAATTACGCGATATTATTTCGCATTTTTAAAATGGTGGCTTTGGCTTGCACAATAGTAATTCTTATTGGTTGTCTTTTCACGGTGAGTAATGCCATTCGCGCCTCACTTTCATCACGACGCGAAGAAATTGAAATTCTCGAATTAGTTGGCGCGACGTCACAAACCATTCGTCGCCCTTTTTTAATTGAAGGCGCTTTTCAGGGTTTTGTGGCAGCTTTCGGTGCACTTATTTTGTTAGGACTCACTTACAATTTTGTTTACCACAATCTTGAGCATATCTTGGGCATGTCGACGGTTATTAGCTCACTTACATTTTTATCTTGGAATACAGCGGCGTCTTCTGTTTTGCTCGGTACTCTTTTGGGGGCATTTGGAAGTTACATTTGTGTTTCACGTTTAAACACGGGTTGGGCTGCTGCTCGCGAAAGAAAAATTTGATGAAGGTGTATGCGTTGGTTTTAGCATCATTGCTGGTATTTTCGGCGCAAGCCGAGGTGCTCCCGACGTTTCAAACACTCAAAGATAATTTATCAAAGGAGAAAAAACTTCTAGTTGATTCGGAAGTAAAAAAGCGCGGCATATTGGGCGCGCTCTATGAAATTAATAAAAACATTACTAAACTAAGCGGTGATATTAATAATATTGAAACGCAAATGAAGAATTCTCAAAAAACAATTGAGAGTTATGCAAAAACAATCGTTCGAATTGACGGTACTAAAAGTACACAAAAAAAATTGCTGCGCGAGAGACTTCGAGCGCTGTATAAAATGGGTTTCAAGGGTTACACTGAAGTATTACTTTCGAGTCAAACTAGTGGCGAGTTTGCGCGTAATTTAAAGTTCTTGAAAATTGTTACTCAGAGAGATGCACGTCTTATTCAAAATTATAGAGCAACTCTAGAGCAATTATCAAAAGAGCAAAATAAACTTCGATCACAGGTAAAGGTGTTTGCTCAATTTCAAACCCAACTTAATCAAGAAAAACAAAAAATTTCCTCACATAAAGATCAACAATTATTTTTATTATCGCAAATCGAAAAAGATCGTGAAAGTCATCTGCTGGCGATTAAAGAGTGGCGCGAAGCTGGGCAAAAGCTTGAAGCGCAGTTAACTAAAATCGGTGTTCATCACAATGCTTTTAGAGAAATTGCGCGTGCTAGTATTTTTGAACAAAAGGGTAATCTAAAACCACCAGTCATTAGAGAAATTGTTCAGAAGTATGGCATTATGATCAATTCAAGATTTGACACAAAAATCTTTCATAAAGGTTTATTCTTTGCAGCTCAAGTGGGAGATAAAGTTTCTGCTACTTTTTGGGGTAAAGTCGCATTTTCCGGATGGATTAACGGCTATGGTGAAACCATTATTATCGACCACGGTGATCACTACTATTCGCTTTATGCTCACAACTCACGCTTAGATAAAAGATCGGGTGATTCTGTAGCCACTGGTGAAGTCATCGCTCTTGCTGGTGACACAGGTAGTCTCAGGGGCCCAGGCCTCTATATGGAGATTCGTCATTTCAGTGAGAGTCTAGATCCATTACCTTGGCTTGATTTGCGTAATCCAAGACGTCTATAATTAATGAATACAAACGAGTGCAGCACCTTCGGGGGAGTCACAAATGAAATCACCTAATAAATTACTCACAACCCTTTTATTTGTTATGACGTTGATCATTTTGGGTGCAACATTTGGCGCGCTTACAAAATCTGCTCTCGCAATTACAAAAGATCGCTACGGAGATTTGCAACTCTTTACAAAAGTTTTAAATCTTGTTGAACAACATTATGTAGAAGAGGTAGATACCAAAAAATTAATTTACGGTGGAATCAAAGGAATGCTTGCAAGCCTTGACCCACATACAAATTTTTTACCACCTGACATTTTTAAAGAATTTAAAGTCGAAACCACCGGTGAGTTTGGTGGTCTGGGAATAGAAATCAGCGTTCAAGATGATGTCCTCACCGTTATGAGCCCCATTGAGGACACACCTGCGTGGAAAGTTGGAGTTAAAGCGGGAGATAAAATCGTAGAGATCGATGGCAAAAGTACTAAAGGCATCAGCCTCGCAGAAGCAGTTAATAAAATGCGTGGTAAAAAAGGAAGTCCTGTTACCATTACAGTTTGGCGTGAGGGTTTTGATAAACCTAAAAAATTCACGATGGAACGAGAAATCATCAAAGTTAAATCTATTAAATACACAGACATGGGTGATGGTTTTGGTTATGTTCGCATCACAAGTTTTATAGAGCGCACAGGCGAAGATCTTGAAAATGTAAACAACAATCATGAAAAAAAGCACGGTAAATTGAGAGGCTTAATTTTAGACTTGCGCAATAATGCTGGGGGTCTTTTAGATCAGGCAATTCGTGTGAGTAATCAATTTCTTAACGATGGTATTATTGTAAGTACCATTGGGCGTAATAAAAAAGATAAAGATGTTGTTTATGCCAAAAAAGATGGAGCGCGCATTGATTTTCCTGCAATTGTTTTAATCAATGAATACTCAGCTTCTGCCTCTGAAATTGTGGCGGGTGCACTACAAGATCACAAACGTGCTGCAATCATGGGTACACGCAGTTTCGGAAAAGGAAGTGTTCAATCCGTCGTAGAACTTGGCGATGGCGCTGGCCTTAAGCTTACGGTAGCTCGCTACTACACTCCCAAGGGGCGAAGTATTCAAGCTCTCGGTATTGAACCTGATATCCATGTTGACCCTGTTGATTCCGCTGCTTACGAAAAAGCAATTATCCATAAAAAATTCATGCGTGAATCTGATATCGAAGGCCATCTCGTGGGTGACAATGAGTCGCCCAAAAAAGATGAGAAAAAAGATGAGAAAAAAAGCGAAGATACTTTTATGTTTTGGAAGAAAAAAGATAAAGACGCCAAAAAAGATGAAGAAGATGATTCAAAGCTTTCACCGGTTGAGCGTTTGACCAAAAAAGATTTTCAAGTTTTTCAGGCATTGAATTACTTAAAGGCTTGGACTGTGTTTAAAGATATGGGAATCGCAGGAACTACAGCTCCTGCGAAGTCAGCAACACCAGCGGTAACAACTCCAGCTGCATCTTCTCCCGCAGTAACAACTCCAGTTGATAAACCTGCGAAGAAGAAAAAAGACAAACCAGCGGCAAAGTTACCTGAAAAGCCAACAGTGCCAGCCGCACCAGCGCCGGCAGCTTCGCCTTTGAAGAAATAGCAGCAAAAACAGTAATAATTTATTGTTGCTCGTTATCTATTTTTTTAAGCTTCTCTTTGGGAACTTCTTTGATCTTGGCTTTTTCAGTCAAAAACACCATGACTTTTTCTTCAGTCATTTGAAAGCGCAAGCGAGAGCTATTCTCAGGTTTTGAGTAAAATGCACGAATCTTTTCTATCTCAATGCCGCTTTGCTTGGTGTATTCGGTAAGCTTAGCTTCGTATTCTTCAGCTGAAGACATGAGATTTTCTTGACGTGCGATGGTGCTGATTAAAAGACTTGAGCGAATGACGAACTCTGCAGATTTATCAAAATCAGCGTCCCATTTTTCTTTGTACTCATTGAATTGCTCTGCAGACATGCCCTGATTTTCCATGCGGTTACGGATATCGTCGATAAGCACTGCTTTTTGCTGAGCCACCATAGATTTTGGAACTTCAAAATTATTTTTTTCAACCAGAGCATGCAAGAGTCTGTTTTTAAGATCGTCTTTAACTCGCTTTTCTTCTCGTGACTCAACGTCTTTTTTAATTTCTTCGCGTAACTGTGCAATAGAATCATGACCAATTGTTTTTGCGAACTCTTCGTCAAGTACGGGCAAAACCTTCTTTTTGATTTCTTTTAAAGTAACTAAAAATTCCACATTTTTGCCGGCAATTTCTTTTGCATGATAATCTTCAGGGAATTTAAGGTTCAAAGTTTTATTTTGGCCAGAGGTCATTCCAATAACACCTTCTTCGAATCCTGGAATAAATTGATTTGCACCTAACTCCAGCATGTGTTCTTGGCCTGAACCGCCTGGCAAGTCGCGTCCGTCGAGTTTGCCATGAAAATCAATAATCGCCACATCACCTAATTGAGCTGCGCGCAATTCGATTAATGGAACCATACTGGCTTTACTCTTACGAATATCTTCAATAATTTGCTCAACAACTTCAGGTTTGATTTCTAGTTTTTCTTTTTCAACATCAAGGCCTGTATATTGTTTTAATACAACATCGGGGCGCACTTCAAAGGTGGCTGAAAATTTAAGTGGCTCGCCTTCTTTAAAACCTTGAAATTCAATTTCTGGACGATTTACAGGATCTAATTCATGTTGATCTAAAGCTTTTCCGTAATGGTCTTGAATTATTTGAGAAACAACATCGTTTTCGACTTTTGATCTGTACTCAGCTTTAACTAATGACATGGGGGCTTTGCCCGGTCGAAAGCCTTTAAAAGAAGCAGCGCGCTGCACCTCTTGGTATTGTTTTTCAAATGCTTTTGTGACGACTTCTAAAGGAACTTCGACACTTAAACGACGGGAAAGGCCAGACAACTTTTGTACTTCAGATTTCATGAATACTCCTCAAAATTTAAAGGACAGAAAATAGGCTAAACCGCCGATAAAATCAAGGAATTAGCTTGTAGCACCCTCAAGGCATTGGGTACTCTCTCTCATTAGGAATATATGGACCTTTCATCGCAAAAAATTGTTTTTGTTACAGGTAAGGGCGGCGTGGGTAAGAGCGTCTGTGCTGCCTCGATTGCTTGGGCTGAAGCCCGAAAAGGCCGTCGTGTTTGTCTCGTAGAACTAGGAAGTCAGAGTTTTTACGAGTCTTTTTTCGAAACTCGCGGCATCAGTTATGAACCCAGTGAAGTAATTCCCGACGTACACATTGCCCTTTATACGCCCCAAGATTGCCTGCGGGAATATGTTCTTCATTTTCTCAAAGTTCCAAAGCTCTATGATATTTTTTTCCAAAACAAAGTGATGAAAGCATTTTTAAACGCGTCACCTGCATTGGCTGAGCTTTCAATTCTGGGCAAACTTACAAGCGATATTCGAGGAATTTTACCTGATGATTATGACCTCTATGTTGTTGACTGTTATAGTACTGGGCATGCGATGGCTTTGTTTCGTGCGCCCGAGGGGTTAAGTGCGATATTTAAAAGCGGCCCCTTACATGATCAAGCGCGTGACATAGCACAAGTTTTAAAAAATCCAGAGCAGACACATTATGTTTTGGTAACACTTCCAGAAGAAATGCCAATCACTGAAGCTGAAGAGTTTTATTCAATGCTTAAAACAGAGCAGAATGCGCAGATTTCAGTGATTTGTAATAAACTTATTGCTCCCCCCCTTACGCGTAGTGAGCAAGTGGAGCTTACGAAATCAGTTAAAGATCAAAACATGCATGAGTTTTTGGAATACATTCAGTTCAAAGAAAAAAATCAAGATCAACAACTCGCACGTTTAGCAAAACTCTCGACTGAATATTATGGAGTTCCATTGATTCTAGATTCTTTAAGCAGTCAAGATTGCATTGCACATTTTGCAACCCATTTGGAGAAGCCGTGGATTTTGACGAACTCTTAAAATCAAAGAAAGTTTTGATTTGTTGTGGCTCAGGTGGAGTTGGCAAGACAACTTTGTCTGCTGCATTGGGTGTGCGTGGAGCAGAACTTGGTTTGAAAGTAATGGTCCTAACGATTGATCCGGCAAGACGTCTTGCAACTTCTTTGGGCTTAAAAAATCTTAACGAAGAAGTTCAAGTTGCCCCGGGGCAATTTAAAGGTGAGCTGTATGGAAGTCAGCTTGATGTTAAAAAAATATTTGACGATTTCATTATAAAGTTGGCTCCGAACCCTGAGGTTTCAGAACGTGTTTTAAAAAATACGATATACAAGCAGTTATCCACAGCACTTAATGGCTCACAAGAATACACGGCCCTTGAAAAACTTTTGCAAGTAGTGAGTTCCGGAAAATACGATCTTGTTATTCTCGACACTCCACCAACAAAACACGCCATTGATTTTTTAAATGCGCCTGTGAAGATTCACACACTTTTTCAAGATTCAATTATTAAGTGGTTTTTAATGCCTTTTACAACACTTGATAAGATGAGTCTGGGCCTCATGAACCGTGGTACAAAAGCTGCCTTTAAGGTTTTTGAAAATATAGCTGGTACTGAGTTTTTGTTAAACCTTACAGAATTTTTTGCGAGCATTCGTGATTGGCAAAAACTTCTTCGCGACCGCACTGCTGAAGTTCACAGGCTTCTGACTTCGGGTACTACTGGTTTTGTTTTGGTAACTGGGTTTAATGCTGTAAAAATTGAAGAAGCACGTTTTTTTGAACGCAGTCTTAAAAAAGGCGGCTATCTTTTGTCTGCCATTGTCGTCAATCGAGCGTTCCCACTTTGGGGCCGACATGAAATCGTGCATGACGATGCGAAAAAAGAGATGATCAATACGCCACAGTATTTGAAACTTCGAGAGTACTACGAAAAACTTCATGAATTTTATCTCAGTCAACAAGAGGCGTTTAAGAATTTTGCTGGCGAACATCGCCAAAACGTAATTTTTAGTCGCCTTCCAGATATCGACCAAGATGTTCATGATATTGAAAGTTTAAAAACTTTAGCAAAGCGTTTTGATAATGCGCATCTTGAAGAGGCTTGGCGATGAGAAATATTTTACTGCTCTTAGTGGCAATACTTTTAAGTGCTTGTGCCGTTAAAACGATGCGAGATGAACCCGCGGCTCCTAAAGAGAAAGCGCTTTATGAACAGGGTTTAAAAGCGCTTGTTAAAAAAGATTATTCAACCGCTACAAATAAATTTAATCAGTTGCTCAATGATTTTCCTTCAACACGTTGGCTATCGGGTGCTTATTATAATTTAGGTTTGGCCTATGAGGGGCAGACAAAGCATGCCGAAGCTGCTGAGAAATATAAAAAAGTAATCGAATTTTACCAAGGTGTTCATACCCGTGATGAAGCAGATGCCTTGTATCGGTTATCGATTTGTTATGAATATATAGGTGATGATACAAAAATGGTATTAACACTTCTAGAACTTGATACTCATTCTGAGTTTCTCAATCGAAACACGGGAAATGTCGAGTTGCCCGCTCGTTTAGCGGCGGCTTATGCTCGTATGGGAAATTTAGCTGAAGCTAAAGTTTATTACTCGCGTGCGGAATTAGGTTTAAAAAAACTACGGCGTGTTCGCTTGACAGAAGACACGCTGGTTTGGCTTCCTAAAACTCTTTACAGCATGGGAAAACTTGCTCCTTTGAGATCTGATTTTACCGACGAAGATTTTAAAAACTATGTTGGTACAATAGAGCGTTCGCAATCTTGGCTTTTACGCGCATCAGAGCTTGGTGGCAATGAATGGTCAAAAAAAGCAGCCGCAGAATTAACCACGGGTTATAACGATGCGTGGAACTTCATCGCGAATTTTCCTGTTCCTGATGGTTCAGATAAACTTCAGGCGCTAAAGATTCAGCAGCAAAAACAAAAAAGTATGTCTGAGGCACTCGATCGCGTTCTTGATAAAATAAAGGTTGAGCGTTTGCCATCAACGCAATTAGAACCCGAGTTGCCTCAAGTAACTGAAATATTTAAAACAGTAGCTTTAGTTCAAAAACAAGTTGATGCGACAATTCAAGCTCGCGATGTACAAGATCAAAAAACGTATGAAGCTCATAAGCGCGAAGGGCTTAAGCGCAGCATAAAGCCAATCGGACAATGATTAGTCTCAGTCGCGGGTTCACAAATTATTTTTCTGGTTTAAAATTTTGGATGAATACACGTTCGCTCTTGGGTTTGTCGTTATTTCCGATGATCATAAATATTATTTTATTTGCTGCGGGTTTTAGTTTTGCAATTACAAAAATTCCAGAAGCTGTGGCTTATGTGGTGCAAAAGCCTGAGCTTTGGTACCAATATGTACTTTATTATATTGTGCTCATCTTGACAGCTTTGACGTTTTTTATTTTAACTTTGTTTGTCGTGGCAGTAGTTTCCAATTTCATTGCATTTCCATTTAACGACAAATTGGCAGAAAAAACTCTCACGCTCCATGGCGTTTTAGACTCAAAAAATGAAGGCATCAAAGGTTGGCTTTCAGGAAGTGTAAAAAACTTCACAGCGATGTTTAAAAAACTTCTCTTCTTATTAATCGCAGGCTGCATTTTACTTTTTGCGACACTTATTCCCGGGCTTGGTCTGGTTGCCGGTTTGATTGGCGTTTCACTGATCACATTTGATATTCTCGATTATTCGTTTGATCACTTTCATATGTCATTTCAAGAGCGTATGCACTTTATGCGGGGTAATAAGCTTGAAATCATAGGGTTTACTTTTGCCATAGGGTTGACGACTGCTATTCCAGTGCTCAATATGTTGATGCTGCCTGGAAGTGTAGTTTCGGGGGCACGATTTGTAGCGCAAATAAAAAAAAGGAGCCCCTCCATTGAAAGATCTTATTCATAAACGACTCGTCGAAAGACGCGAGCAGGTCGATCAATGGTTTATAGAAAAAAGTAAAGGTTTGGATTTCCCGATCTATAGCTCTGTAGATATTCGCGATGCAGGAGTAAAACTTGCCTCAGTCGACGCAAATATTTTTCCGGCAGGTTTCAATAATATCTGCGATGTTGATCAAGAAAATGCCGTTAAGCTAATAAAAGATTATTTAACAAGCCATTATAAAACATCTAATTTGCAAATCTTGCTTTTAGCAGAAGAACATACGTCTAATAAATATTATTGGGAAAATGTAAATGTTTTAAGCCAGTTTTTAGTTGAGGCGGGCAGTACATGTAAGATCGCTGTGCCAAAAGTTTTCACAGGCAGTTTTGATATCACTACACCCAAGGGTGTGGTCGTTCATGTTTTTTCAGCCACACGAGACGGTGATTCAGTAAAAGTATCGGGTGATGGTGTCGCAGGTGCAAAAAGTTTTACACCAGATCTTATTGTAAGCAATAATGATTTTAGTGATCCCCATGCAGAGTGGTATGCGGGGCTTAAAGTTCCAATGAATCCTTCTCATGAGCTTGGATGGTTTCGTCGCAAAAAGAGCAGTCATTTTACATATTATAATGAGTTGGCCACTGAATTTTCAAAAATCATTGATGTCAATCCATGGACTTTCACCGTTGAAACAGAACTTGCCGAAGTTGATTTTACGGATCCATCAAGCCTTGATCGTCTCGCTCAAAAAACTCAAATATTTATTGATCGATTAAATGCAAATTGCAAAGCCAGCGAACATAAATGCAGTGAGCCCGCGATTTTTATAAAAAATAATCGCGGCACATATGGCATGGGAATTTTATCAGTAAGATCTGGTGAGGAGCTCATCAGCCTTTCGCAAAAAGAACGTAAAAAAATGGGCTACTCAAAAGGCGGCCAAACTGTTCATGAAGTAATTTTGCAAGAGGGTATTCCAACACAAGTCTCAGCTGATGGTGACACTGCTGAGCCCGCAATTTATATGGTGGGCAATCAATTAGCAGGTGGTTTTTTACGATCGCACAAACAAAAAGGCCCAATGGAAAACCTAAATAGCCCGGGAGCAGTTTTCAAAAGACTTTGTATGTCAGATCTTATGGTGGACGTTGAGGGATCAAAGCTTGAAAACGTCTACGGCTGGATCGCAAGGCTAAACGCACTAGCAATTGGCCGTGAGGGTCAAGATGTGGGTGCTCGGTACGAATAATTTGCCCGCGTAAGGTTTGCGGCATGGGGAGATTTGTAAGGTGTTGTAAGCTTATGAACTGTCAACTTTTTAGACAGTGCCAAAGGAGGGGAAGCTCTCTCCGGGAAGAGTTAAGGCGCCTGCCAAGGTTACGAACTGTTGTGTGCAAATGTAGTGCAAACCCCTCAATAACCAAGCCCAGTCTGCCGATCATTAATATGTGAAATCACGAGAGCTTAAATACTCAATTGCTGTTTTGATGTTTCTGTTAGCCTACTACTTATTTAGTGGCAAATGGGCGGGTAAGGTTTCAAGTTCGAGAAATCCGGCTTCGATTCAAAAAGTATTTGATTACAGTTATCTCGAGGGCGAGAGCCTCATCACAGCAGCTAAAGAGCGCCTCGGAAACAGTGTTGAGATTGCCTTTAGCGATGATAAATCTGAAACACTTATTACGGTAGGAAACTTCGTGCTTCCTACCGGCAATAATGAAAAAGACTTTGCCTGCGGAGTTTACGATAAGGTGACTTTGGTTTTTGAAGCCGAAGGGGTCGCTGTTGATGGATCAAAGCCAAAGTTAATTATTGAATCTAAATGTGAAGTAGCTAGCAATATAAACGCATTGGTTCCTATACGAATTCCTGTAAGTAAGATTCGCTCTGCCAAACCAGTGGAAACTGAACTGAAATTTTATGATTCTAAAGAACCCCTATCGATAAAATTGCAAAATGCTCCAGGTGCCTGGCCAAGTCATTGGTTTTTAACCAGTATCAAATTGACCCACACGCAATACACCAGCCGTATTCTTAACGTTGAGAATTTTAATCAAGCCATATCGATGAATTGGTAGTGCATCTTTTTTCAAAAAGCATTGAGGTTCTTGTTGAACCATCCAACAAAATTACCTACATTTAACGACAATGAACGCAGCGGCCATTGATTTAGGTACAAATAGTATCAAAATACTCATCGTCAGACATGACCCTGACGGGCACATGCGTGTGCTTTTACGTCATCGAGTAATCGTTCGCTTGGGCGAGGGAACTTTTACTGACGGCAAAAAGAAAATTCCTCGTCATGTTCAATTGCGAACACTTAAAGTATTTCAAACGTACGCGAAATTTTTAGAAGCCTACAAAGTTGATGTGGTGAGGGCAACCGGAACCAGCGCATTAAGAGACGCAAAAAATGGCCCTGATTTTATTCGTGAAGTTCGTGAGAAAACAGGAATCGCCCTTGAAACTCTTCCAGCTGAAGAAGAAGCAAGGCTTATTGTAAAAGGTGTTGCTAGTGAAATTTCACTACCGCCGAAACCCACAATTTTTATAGATATCGGTGGGGGAAGCTGTGAAGTCTCTTTAGTTCATAAAAAGAAAATTCTAAAATTTGTAAGTCTTCCCTTGGGTGCGGTGAGAATGACAGAAATGTTTTTGCCCAGCCCTAAGCCAAAAAAGACACAGCTTAAAAAATTAGACATGCATATTAAAAAACTCATACGTGATAATTGGCGTGAACCTCCGACGATAAAGCAGGTTTATGGAAGTGCGGGCACAATTCGAGCCCTTGCTCGCGTGATCAGTAAATCTGAATTCACTGACGATGATCATGTGATTAGAAAAAAACAACTTGATCGCTTGAACATACAAATTTCAAAAATGTCTAAAAAACGCATTACTGCATTACCCGGTATTGATAACAAGCGCGCTGAAATTTTAACTGCGGGTACGCGGGTGTTAAAACATGTCTTTGATTATTTTGGAATCGAACAACTCAAAGTAAGTAACAGGGGCCTTCGCGAGGGATTACTTTTAGATCTCTTAGAACATCCAAAGAAAAATCTAGGCGTTGTTCGTGAAACTGCCGAGCAAGAACGCTTAGAGTTTTTTAATACCATCGGTAGGCGATATCAATCTAACCGCAGTCATTGTCATCAAGTATGGAACATGGCGCGCTTACTTTTTGATGAGCTAGCCCCCGTGCATGGCCTTTCTTCAAACTTAAAGCCGATATTAATGGCTGCATCTATTTTGCATGACATTGGCCGCTATATCGCAGTGAACAGTAGTCATAAACACAGTCTTTATATTTTGCAAAATACAGTGATGCCTTTTTTTAGTGATAAAGAAAGACTCCTTGTCGCTAATCTCGCTCGCTATCATCGAAAGAGTCCGCCAAGAGTGGGGCATGAAGATTTTGATAAACTTGATGCTCCTGATAAGCAAAGTCTCTTTGGTTTAGCTTCAATTTTGCGTCTCGCAGATGCACTAGATGCCCCCCATGATCAAGGTGTGCGCTGGCTCAAATGTCAATGGGGGCCTGGCAAAGTGCATATCAGCGTCGACCTTAAAGAAGGTTCGCGCCTTAATCAGGTTGTGATAAAAGACAAAGCAAAACTTTTTGAAGATCATTTCAAGGTTATCGTTACAGTTTCACCTTTGAGCATGCCCAAAGAAGTGCGCTTCAGCACACAAGAAAAAGCTAAGATTTAATTGAGAAACTAATTTGAGCGATTAGCTTTTGTTTTTATTTAAGCGAAGCTAAATGCGTGAACAATCTCACCACCGCACCCGACGCACCTTTGTCAGGGTTGTATGCTGCTCGTCCGCCAACATTCCACGCTGTTCCTGCAATATCAAAATGTGCCCAGACGATTCCGTCTTCGACAAATTGACTTAAAAACGCAGCACCTTGGCTTGAACCGCCACCTTTTGCATTACCCATGTTTGAAAGATCGCCATAAGTACCTTTCATATCGTCGACATAATCATCAACGAGAGGTAATTGCCAAACACGCTCACCGCTTAAGTCTGCAGCTTTATGAATTTTTGCGAGAAATTTTTCATCTTTACAAAACACACCACTAAACACATTGCCCAATGCTACAACGCAAGCACCTGTGAGTGTGGCTGCATCAACAATGGCTGCAGGTTTATAGTTCTTGCAGGCATATGCGAGAGCATCGGCCAAAATCAGTCGACCTTCAGCATCAGTGTTATTCACTTCAACTGTTTTTCCATTCATTGCAACAAGCACATCACCAGGTTTAATTGCAGCATCGCCAGGCATATTTTCTGTGCTCGGCACGATACAAACGATATTTACTTTTAATTTTAATCTTGCTGCTGCGATGGTTGCTGAAATCACAGCGGCACCACCACACATATCAAATTTCATTTCTTCCATACCAGCTGAAGGCTTAATGCTGATACCGCCAGTGTCAAAAGTAAGACCTTTTCCGACGAGTACAAATGGCTTCTCTGATTTTTTACCGCCATTGTATTCCATAACGATAAAACGAGGTTCTTCTGCACTTCCGCGATTCACACCTAATAAACAACCCATATGTAAGGCTTCAATTTGTTTTTTATCATAGGCTTTATATTTAATGGGTAATCCCTTGCATGCGGCCTGTGTTCTTTGTGCAAGTACTATCGGAGTTAAATAATTTCCAGGAGCATTCCCTAGGTCCCGTGCGAAGTTTGTGGCTTCAGCTAAGATGGTTCCTTGTGTAAGGCCTGTTTGAAATTTTTTAATTGCTGCTTTATCAGCTAATGAAAAATTTAATTCTGTGAACTCAGTTTCTTTTTCTTTTCCTTCATCATCTTTTTTGCGAGATTTAAGTTCTGTGTATTTATATAAACCTAAAACCGCACCTTCAGCCATTGCTGAACCAGCGGCTTCCGCAGTTTTTGTAAAACGACGTGCAGTATGAAGTGCAACTGTTGCAGTTTTTGTTTTTTCACGTACCAAAGTTTTAACAGCAACTGCAGTAGCAATGCGCAAACTTTCTTCGTTGATCTTCCCCTTTTTTCCTAAGCCGACAACTAAGAGATTTTCAAAACCATCTGCGTCGCACGAACGAAAATAAACAGTTTCCTTTGTTGAGCCTTTGAAGCGACCATCTTTATATGCGCGCAAAATAAGTTCTTCGGCACGATCAACATCAACACCTTTTGTATCAAGTAGAAGTTTTTTGTCATCTTGTGCGGCAAACAAAACTAGAGTTTGTGCAGTGGCAAAACGTAGTGGACCAGCAACTGAAATTAGTTTCATGAAAAAACTCCTCTATGTCAAAAAAATGTCTTTTAAAAGAATGGGCAAATAACGACGCGAAAAATGTGTGTCGCAGTGTGCCTAGTCAGCAACGTCGTGATTATAAATAGGAAATGTAAGGAGTCAAAGAAATTTAATAAATTTTAAGGCACGTCAAAACTTTGTAACTATTTCAAATCATTTAACAAACTGGACTAAACATGTTTCGATTTTATATTGCCACGCTTAAGTTGAATGCTACAATTTATGTGTGGAGCGGAGGGGTTCATGGGTTTAATACCAATCGTCGTCGAACAAACAGCTAGAGGTGAACGCAGTTACGATATTTATTCTCGTCTTTTAAAAGACAGAATTATTTTTTTAGGAATGCCCATCAGTGACGATGTTGCTAACGTAATCATCGCTCAACTTTTGTTTCTCGAGATGGAAAGCCCCGAAAAAGATATTCATCTATATATCAATTCACCAGGTGGAAGTGTCACCGCTGGTCTAGGTATTTACGACATTATGCAATTTGTAAAATGCGATGTTAGAACCTACTGCACTGGACTTGCGGCTAGTATGGGATCACTTCTCTTAACAGCTGGTGCAAAAGGCAAACGCTATGTTTTGCCTCACGCGCGCATTATGATTCATCAACCCCTAATTCAGGGCGGTTTGGGTGGTTCAGCGAGTGATATTGAAATTCATGCCCGCGAACTCATTGACATGAAGCACAGACTTACCAAGATATATGAGAAGCATACCGGTCAGACTCATGAACAACTCATGAAAGATATGGACCGCGATAATTTTATGTCTGCTGATACAGCTGTAAAATACGGCATTGCAGATCAAATTGTTGAGCAACGTAAAGCCAATTTGGGAATACCAGGCAAATAAGGGGAGTCAAATGACCAAGAAAAGTGATGTATACGGCTCTTTAGTTTGCAGCTTCTGCGGAAAGACCCAAAAAGAAGTAAAGAAGCTAATTGCTGGTCCGAGCGTTTACATTTGTGATGAATGTATTGATCTTTGTAATGACATTATCATTGAAGAAAAAGAGCGTGAAGAAGTTCGCAGCGGTTCTCATAAAGTTCCAAAGCCCGTGGATATCAAATCTTTTCTTGATGATTACGTTATAGGACAAGAGCGAGCTAAAAAATCTTTGGCCGTTGCAGTTCATAATCATTACAAGCGTATCAACGCACTTGCTCATAAAACCAAAAACGATGTTGAGCTTCAAAAAAGTAATATTTTACTTATTGGGCCAACAGGTTCTGGAAAAACATTACTCGCGCAAACAATTGCTAAAATTTTAAACGTTCCTTTTGCAATGGCCGATGCCACTTGCCTCACAGAAGCGGGTTATGTTGGAGAAGACGTTGAAAACGTAGTTCTCAATTTACTTCAGGCCGCAGATTATGATGTTGAGCGTGCACAACGCGGCGTCATTTATATTGATGAAATTGATAAAATATCGAGAAAATCTGAAAATCCTTCAATTACCCGTGATGTTAGCGGCGAAGGTGTTCAACAGGCATTATTAAAAATCATCGAGGGTACGGTTGCGAATCTCCCACCAAAAGGTGGGCGTAAGCATCCTCAACAAGAATTTATCCAGGTCGATACCACTAATATTTTATTTATTTGCGGCGGTGCATTCGGCGGCCTTGAAAAAATCGTGGAAGGCCGCGTTGAGAATAAGAGTCTAGGTATAGGAGCTGATATTAAAACAGCACAAGAAAAGAGTTACTCTAAAGTTCTCGAGCACTTGCAGCCCGACGATCTCATTAAGTTTGGTTTAATACCTGAATTTATTGGCCGTCTGCCAATCGTTGCAGTCCTTGAGGAACTCACAGAAGAAGCTCTCATTGAGATTCTTGTTAAACCAAAAAATGCTCTTACCAAACAATACATGCGTTTATTTGAATACGAACAGGTAAGTTTGCAGTTTACTGAAGAGGCGCTAAAAGAAGTGGCAAATCAAGCCATCAAGCGCAAAACTGGAGCGCGGGGATTGCGAGCAATTTTAGAACAATCAATGCTCGATATCATGTACGAAATTCCTTCTAAAGCGCATGTAAAAGAATGTATTATTGATAAGGAAGTAATCGCTAACAAAAAGTTGCCACAATTGATCTATCGCACGGAAGAAGAGATCAAGGCATCTGAAGAGGCGAAAACAGAGGCGGAATCGGCTTAAAGCGCATCACCGGTTCGGCTTCCACCCAATAAACCTACAAGGAGGCAAGATGAGCCAGGGATCCAAAAAAGAAACACTCACACTTCCACTATTGCCCTTACGTGACGTGATAGTGTTCCCACACATGATGATGCCGTTGTTTGTAGGTCGTGAAAAGAGCATCAATGCTCTTGAAGATGCTATGAGCAAAAAAACCGACATCGTCTTGGCCGCACAAAAAGAGGCAAAAACAAATAATCCTGAACCCGCTGACATTTATCAGGTGGGTACATTAGGCAGCATCATCCAGCTTCTTCGTTTGCCTGACGGAACCGTAAAAGTTTTGATCGAGGGAAAACGTCGTTTAAAAATAAAACAATTCGTTTCAAATGATAATTTTTTCGTCGTTGAATGTGACGAAATGCCAGAAAAAGTTGATAACAAAATTGAATCAGAAGCTTTGATCAGATCAGTAAAAGCAACTTTTGAAACATATGTAAAACTCAATAAACGTATTCCACCTGAAATGCTCATGTCAGTTGCGAGTATTGATAGCCCGGGGCGTTTGGCAGACACTATTGTTGCCCAACTTAATCTCAAACTTGAAGACAAACAAAAAGCTCTTGAGATTAGTGATCCAGGTAAACGTCTTGAAGAACTTTTAAGTCTCATGAGTGGTGAGATTGAAATTTTGCAAGTTGAGAAAAAGATTCGCTCCCGTGTTAAAAAGCAAATGGAGAAATCTCAAAAAGAATATTATCTCAACGAGCAAATGCAAGCCATTCAGAAAGAACTTGGCGAGAAAGATGATTTCCAACAAGAGATTATTGAACTTGAAAAAGCTTTCAAGAATAAGCCTTTGAGCAAAGAAGCATCTGAGAAAGTAAAAAAAGAAATCAAAAAACTCAAGATGATGTCGCCCATGTCTGCAGAAGCAACAGTTGTTAGAAATTACATCGACTGGGTTTTGTGTTTGCCATGGCAAAAATATTCTAAAGATAAAACAGATATCGTGGCAGCAGAGAAAATTTTAGAATCAGATCACTACGGTCTTGAAAAAGTTAAAGAGCGAATTCTTGAGTACCTCGCTGTTCAAAGTTTGGTTGAATCTCAAAAGGGTCCAATCTTGTGTCTCGTTGGCCCTCCCGGGGTTGGTAAGACTTCATTGGCAAAATCTATTTCTAAATCTATGAATCGTAACTTCGTACGCATCAGCCTTGGTGGAGTGCGTGATGAAGCTGAGGTTCGTGGACATCGACGTACATACATCGGTGCAATGCCTGGCAAGATTATTCAAGCCATGAAAAAAGCAGATACAGGAAACCCTGTTTTCTTGCTCGATGAAATCGATAAGATGAGTACCGATTTTAGAGGCGATCCCTCAAGTGCTTTACTAGAGGTTTTAGATCCCGAGCAAAATATTAATTTCGGCGATCACTACCTTGAAGTTGATTATGACTTAAGTAAGGTGACTTTTATCACAACGGCGAACTCACTTCATTCTATCCCAAGACCACTCCTTGATCGTATGGAGATCATCGGTCTTGAAGGGTATACAGAAGAAGAGAAGTTTCAAATTGCAAAAAGATATTTGGTTCCGAAGGTTATCGAAGCAAATGGTTTGAAACCTTTTAAAGTTACAATTAATGACAGTGCAATTAAAGCGACCATCCGTGGTTATACAAAAGAAGCGGGTGTTAGAAGTTTGGAGCGTGAGCTTTCAAATATCTGTCGTAAAGTAGCTCGCAAGCTTTTGGTTACCAAGAAAAAAGGCTTCGTAGTCAATGCTAAGAATCTCAAAGATCTCTTGGGATCTGCGAAGTACAAGTTTGGTAAAATCGAAGATAAAAACGAAATCGGTCTTACAAACGGAATGGCTTGGACAGAAGTTGGCGGCGATCTCTTGGTTGTTGAGGTAAGCGTTGTTCCAGGTAAAGGAAAGTTCATGGTCACGGGGCAACTCGGCGATGTCATGAAAGAATCAGCTTCAGCGGCGATGAGTTATATTCGAAGTCGTGCAGTGCTTTTTGGTCTTGATAAAGAATTTGTACAAAACATTGATATTCACATTCACGTTCCTGAAGGAGCAATTCCTAAAGATGGTCCTTCAGCGGGTATCACGATGGCAACATCCATTGTCTCTGCTCTCACAAAAATTCCTGTGAAAAAGACAGTGGCAATGACTGGTGAGATCACATTACGTGGACGTGTACTTCCCATTGGTGGCTTGAAAGAGAAAATTTTAGCTGCTCATAGAGGAGGCATCAAAACAATCATCTGTCCTAAAGAAAATGAGAAAGACCTAAAAGATATTCCTAAAAAGGTCATTCAACAGATGAAGATCATTCTTGTTGATCACGTTGATCAAGTAATTGTGAATGCTCTTGATATTAGAAAGCCTGAGGAAATCTTTAAAACACGCACCCATAGCGATGCTGAGGGTATTAAAGCTAATTATTCAGGTCAAACAACACACGCACACTAAGTGTATTTAAATATGTAATTTTTATAAACGGCCCTCGCAAGAGGGCCTTTTTTATTGCCTAGTTATTAGACAGCTCATTTCATAAATTCCTTGCCACAATTCACTTAATGTAAGAAATTACGAACACAAATGTAAGGGTATTACATTTTGAGGGGGGTTCAAATGAGTTTACCATTGGCCCAAGAATATAATTATGAAATGGGTCGTCTCTATTATGATCGAGCGGAGTATTCAAAAGCTCTAGAACGATTCGAAAAAGCCTGTGCACTATTTATTGAAAACAAACAATATGATCGTTATGTCGATGCACTTAATTATGTGTTGCGCATTCTTGTTGAACGCGAAGAATTACAAAAAATCCAAAATGCAAAAGAATCGCTTCAAGATTTAGTTGTACGCGAAGGATACGAATTAAGTTCGCGCACCCATTACATTCTTGGTTTGTGTTCTTACTACCGCGATGGTCAAGAATCAGTCTCGATGGACTATTTTCAAAAAGCACTCAAGATTGCTCTCGATAAAGATAATAAAGTGGATATGTGTTACGCGATCTATGGAATTGCAAACAGCTACTACTCCACAGGCAAGCTGGAAGAGGCTTTGAAGGAACTTTATAATTTGGAAGTTTTTTTTGGTGCCTTACAAGTTCCAGATCTCCAAGTAAGTTCTCGTCTCCTTAACGGCCTCATTCACCGTAATCGGGGAGAGTATGACCGTGCGATTGAATGTTTTTGGCAAGCCTATGAAATGTTAAAAACCAATAGCAATATGCTTCTTTACTATAATGCTTTGTACGGTTTGGGTTCGACATTTCAACGCTCTGGTGATGTGCAGCTCGCACGACTTTATTTGCAACTTGCACTCAGAAGCGTCAATGAAACGGAACTACCTCGCATGACAAGACTCTTAAAAGGAGCCTTGGCAGAACTTGGACATCAAACAGAAAACCGTGATTTTGATTTAGTGTTTGAGCCAGAAAGTAATTCAGTTGTAGAGAGAAGTTTAGGTAGGGTTAATTTTAAGAATCAATTTATCTTAATAGATCTGTTGCATCTGTTTTTGAAAAATCCTGGGCGGGTATTTCCTAAGGAAGTTCTTGTAAGAAAAGTTTGGGATCAAGAGTATGATCCGACGATTCATGACAATAAAATTTATGTGACCATTAAAAGGTTGCGTCAATTGATTGAACCTGACTTTAATAAACCGAAATATATTTTTCGGGGTAAAAACGGCTACTATTTAAATAAATCCGCAAGGGTACTAGTTGGCCATTAATAACGAGATCACATAACTTCGATGTGACGGATGGGGAAATGATGTATTTACGAAATCTTACTTTAGCCTTTTTGAGCGTTTTATTGTTTTCTATGGCAGCGGTTGCTAAAGATGGCCCGTTTCCAGTGGCGGGAGCAGTTGGAAAGTGGTGGGTATCCCAAGGTTCGTCATCAAAGTATTCAGTTCAGATAGAAGTAGGTAAAAACTACAGTAAAAATATCTTAAAACTTGATGACCAAAAAGAAATCATCGTTTCAGTAGTGTTACGAGACGAAAAAAACATCGTTGTTGGAACTGGTACCAAGGTACATAAACTCAAAAAGTCGGTTTTAGTGGTTCCAATGTATGATTTGCGTACGGGACAGTCTTTTCAACTTGTGATGCGTGCTATTTATGATAATGTCCGCTCCACAAATGCACGGCCGTTTAAGCTGTCTGCGGATGTAGTTGATCTGTATGACCAATTAAATCCGTTGCGAAGATTGGTTCTAGAACGGCTGAACTAAAAATGGGTGCTTAGCTCAGCGGTAGAGCGTCTGCCTTACAAGCAGAATGTCGTAGGTTCGATCCCTACAGCGCCCACCAAGTTTTATAAGTTTAGGTTTCAAGTTGGGGTGTTAGTTAAGTTGGTTATAACGTCCGCCTGTCACGCGGAAGGCCACGGGTTCGAGTCCCGTACACCCCGCCATTTTCAACAAGCATTTTAAGCCGATCAGGCAAATCACCAAATAACCTAAGTACTTGAAACCACGAGGCAGAGCCTCGCATTGTCAGCCCGAAATTTCGTGAAATTTCACGAAATGTCATGAGTTTGCTTCTTCCATGCTTCTTTTTTGCTTCTTATTTCTAGAGCTAAATTGCTGAAATGCCGTCGATAACGGGTTCAGTAATTTTCTGTGAACTCTGTAGTTCTGCGCTGATTTGCTTTTAGACCTGCTTCAAAGTTTAAACGGGAATTTTTCCGCTTTGAGGCAGGTCTTCTTCCTTTCGTTCTTCTGATCGCTCACTCCATTGCCGTGCGCTTTTCCTTTCCCTTTCCAAAGGGCCCGCCCGTCCTTCGGACCGTCATGCCTTTGGGCTATCGCTAAAAGGGCAAGGGCTTACGGCACTCCATTCGCTTTCGATGCCCCTTTCCCCTCTGCTTTGGGCGAAGGGGAAAAGGTTCCTCGAATCAACGAAAGGAAAAGTCCATGAAACAGTACAGCTCAGAAATGAAAAAGGTCGTTCTCAACATTTTGAAGAGTCATGATCAGCTTGAAAAGTTCCTTAGTTCCGAAGAATTTCATTACAGGATCGAACGCCCAAGCTTTCTTCCTCTAGTTATTGAGCGCCAATCCGAAAGAGTGACAGTGACTCACTTGAAAAAGATCAACGTTCCGTTGCAAGTCTCAAATTGCGCTGAATTTTTTCAACTGTTTATTTCATCGGACGGTAGTGTCTCAATCCTCAGAATAGTTCAGCGAACTGAAACCGTTCGAATGTTGCTCCAATTCATTCTTTAGAGCCCGCCAGGAAGGAATGCGATGAGAAAGCAAATCGTAGAATTCCGTCCCGTGATTCAAAATTTTAGCATGAGTCAGTTCATGAACAATCACATAGTCGATGCACTCCATGGGCGATACAACAAGTTCTGCATTAAGCACGACGAGGTTTTTATTGGGATGAAATTCGCCCCACCTTTTGGACATTTTTTTAATTAAAAGCTGAACGGAGTCCTGCATGAAGACTTGAGCATGGAAACTGAACCTTTCGGATAAAACCCCACTAGCTTTTTTAAAGTACCATCCAAGCAAAAGTGACCGTTTTAGTTCAAGATTTTCAGGAAACGTACAATTGAGGATTAGCTTGTCGTCCAGAATCTCAACGGCATCGTAATTGGATTCAAAAATCTTGAGGCGATAATGCCGACCTAAGAAGTAAAAACTCTCGCCAGACACCAACGCCTTACTTGGTTGCGGTACTGGATTAAATCCTGCCAGTCTTTGCTGCTCCAGAAGCCACGAGCCTCGTTTGATAATAATTTCTTTGATCTTATCAAGGGTTGCATCTTGAGGTGCCGTCACTTCAACCGCACCATCAGGCAGTACAGCTATCCCCAGAGTCTTTCGTGCGGATCTCTTGATTCTAAATTCAATTTTAGAACTTCCGTATTCTACAAACTCAAGCACTCTTAAGTGTTCCTTCTCTTTGCAACCATGATTAGTGTGTTAATGATCTCGTCCATCTTGTCCGAGGTCAAATTTAATTCGTGCCGCCCCTTCAGTGCGTAAAGTAGATCCTCAAGGTCGATGGCCATTTTATTCTGCACATCACGGTTGCCCGACCAATCACGGATCTTGTGTTTCTCTATGACCTCATGAACTTTTAAAGCACTGTCGGCCATAACCTCGTCTGCATCAGCAACTTCAAGACCAAGCTCTTGTCGTAATACACCGTAATAAGCTTTCGCATCGTCTGAGTTTCGGATGCTGGCCGGATAATCGGACTTATTTTTTCCCCGCATAGTTTCCATGGCTTCAGTTACCTTCGCCAAATACTGACCATCAGACAGTCGTTTGGCCCTGTGGGCTTTGATGGCTTCATCAATCATTTCAGATAATTTTTTATAAAGAGCTGGATCTTCTTCTGATTTTTCGGCGATTGATCTTTTCAATCGAGAAGCAATTGTGTCGGCCTTGGCGGCTTGATTTTCGATTCCATCCAATTCCTTTTGGAACTCAGCTTCATCAAATACGTTAGCCTGTTGAATGATGATTTTTACTTTGTCTGCTTCGACGTATTTATTAACCATATTACGAATCTGCTTTTCGTAAGATGAATAATCTACTGTTTCGCCGTAGCGTTGTTTTACCGCAGCGCGAAGCTCGATAAACATTTTCAGATCTCGCTGGTACATATTTTTAGTCTCAGCGGCAGTTTCATCTTGGAATTTCGCATTCCCGTTAGCAATTCTTAAGGTATTTGAAAATGCCGTTAGTTTTTTGTAGAATTCTTGACGACCGTCCAGGGGTTCAAGATGTCTCTGCAAACTTTCGGTGTCCGATTTATTTTGAACTTCTTTAAAAATCTCCCACACATTAGTGTGCCGTTGAGATAGTTCCCTGATTTCAAGTTCGGTGTTGACGATCGTACCTACGATGTCTTCCTTTTCGAAGCCCTCGTTTTCTAGCGCTGCGTAGGTATCGATTGCATCATTTAATTCACCGAAGATCCCGCGATAGTCGATAACAAGGCCGTGGCTTTTTCCTTCAAAGACGCGGTTCACCCTAGCAATCGCTTGTAGGATATTATGTTCTTTCAGCCTCTTATCCACATACAGAACAGAGTTTTTTGGAGCATCGAAACCTGTTAATAACTTATCTACAACGATCAGTACTTCTGGTTCATCAGATTTTTTAAAAGCTTTGATAATCTTTTCGTTATATTTTTCTTCAGAGCCATACTGAGCCATTACGCTTTTCCAGTAGGCTTGAACTTCTGGGATGTTGGATTCATCTAAATCTGCGTGATCTTCACGAGTATCAGGGCCCGAGATAATCACTTCAGTTTTGATTTCGCCGAAGCTATCAAAGAATTTCTTGTATCGGATGGCACTTTCTTTACTCGAGCAAGCCAGCTGCCCTTTGAAACCAGTTCCTTTAAAGTTCGCCTTAAAATGTTCTTGAATATCGAAAGCGATTTCTTCTAATCGCTGATTAGTTTTTAATATTTCTTCTTCTCGGTGGAACTTCTTTTTAAGATCCGCTTTCTGCTGATCAGTTAAGTCTTTCGTAATCCGCTCGAACCATTTATCGATCTGCTCTTTATTACCACGAAGCTCGCTCATGCGGCCTTCATATAAAAGCGGAACAACTGCGCCGTCTTTCACGGCTTGATTCATTGTGTATTTATGAATGAAGCCACCAAACTTTTGGGCCGTCGTTTTTTCTTTCTTTAAAAGTGGTGTGCCCGTAAAGCCTATGTAGCAAGCATTCGGGAGCATATTCACCATCTTGGCATGACTGATTCCGTACTGTGATCTGTGGCTTTCATCCACCAGCACAAAAACATTGTGACTTAAAACTTTCAGGTCTTTCTTTTTACTGGCCGATTCAAACTTGTCGATAATGGTTGTGATGATGGATTTCTTTTCTTCTTCAATCAGGTCGATTAAGTTTTGACCGGAACTTGCCTTAGCAAGCTCAGCCTCTTTGCCGCAAGCAAGGAAGGTCTTATAAATTTGATCGTCCAAATCCACACGGTCAGTGACCAATACAATCCTTGGATTTGTGATGCTTTCATCAAGGGCCAGTGCCTTGGCCATCATCACCATCGTGAGCGATTTACCAGAACCTGTGGTATGCCAGATGACTCCGCCTTGTCGTTTTTGATCGCCACGAACTTTGGTGACTCGCTTTAAGGTTTCTTTGATCGCGAAATACTGTTGATAGCGGCAAACTTTCTTTTCTTTATTGTCGAAGACAATAAACTGATAAATCAGCTCCATCAATCGTTCGGGCCGAAGTAGTGAATGAATGGTCCGATCTTGGGCCGATGGTAGACGACTGCCATCATTCCAAAGACCTTCCATGATTTTCTGTATATGAGGTTCTCGCTCAGAAAAGATTATAGTTTTATCTGAAACACTCAGCGGTTTGTTAATTAAGACCTCGAGACCTTTTTCTTGACCCTCGGAATCTTCTTCTTTCCACACAGCCCAGAACTCTTCTGATGTCCCAGTGGTTCCGTACTTGGCTTTGTTCTGGGCAAGACTCAGTAGAATTTGCGAAAAGGTAAACAGTTCGGGAATTTCGTCAGTCTTTTGATTTCTTAAGCACTGACTAATTCCTTCTTTAACTGCGTCATCGTTGAGCCCCGGCTTTTTACATTCAATCACTACAAGGGGGATGCCGTTGACGAATAAAACAATGTCCGGTCGTCTGGTTTGATGCGAGTGTCGTTTCTCAACCTCGTATTCATCAGTCACATGGAAGATGTTTTTATGCGGTTCTTTCCAGTTAATGAATTGCAGCGAATAGCTGCGGCTCAGGCCATCAATGCTCTGCTCTAAGCTTTTACCTAAAGTAAGCAGATCATAAATTCGCTCGTTATTTGATAAGAGTGAGTCAAAAGGGATATTAGAGATCGCAGTAACGGCCTCTTTGATATTCTCACGACTAAACAGGACAGCTCCATTTTTAGATTTGATGGAGTTGTTCTTAGCAAGCCAATCCTCAAGTACGGATTCTAGCACAACTTTGCTTTGCTTGCCGTCACGGAGCTTGATCGTTTCGCTTGGTGCCAGATATTGATAGCCAAGGTTTACCAAAAGGTGAATAGCGGGGATGTGGGAAACCAAATCCTCCGTGTGTTTTGCTATAGCCATTTTTACTTCCTTCCTTGGCCTGTGAGGATGTACTTACCCCCAAGGTTAGATGTATCGATCTCGATAAATTCAAAGCTGTTGTCGTAGTACATGACTTCAAGAGTGAGTTGTGAAGAATCAATTTCTATTGATGCTTGAAATATCTCGGTCGGTGATAAGACAAAATCTGTAGCTTCCTGCTCGAATTTAGGCTGATACTTGTCTAGGTCTTCAGGTGAATATCTTTTTACCTTTAGCAAGGTTGGGTCTAACAATTTGAAGCCTAAAGACTGGCGACCATTCCCTAATATTCTCAGTCTTCTAACAGGCAAGGATTCCTTACCAATATTAATTATAGTCATGCCGCCAAAAACTTTTGGGGTTAAACTTTGGGTTCCATTGTACCAAATATGAACGAGAGGCTTTTTGGTCACCTCCACAGACGCCTGTAGGTTTAGGGTGCTTTCTGAGACTTTCCACATCCGCCATGCCGCTAATGCTGAAACGACCGTGGCCACTGCACTAACACCTGTTGCCACCAACATAACCCAAGTTGATAAATCACTCATATACTTCCGCCCCAAAGATTTGCGGAATCTGCATCAAATAGAATGACTTCTAGAGGCGATCTCGCTGCACGCTCAACATTAAGGCTTTGCGCCTTATTAATAAGATCAGCAGGATAATTGGGATTACCACCACGGAATAAACTGATAAATATTCGTTTGATTTTACCTTTTCTGATATGACCTAAAATATGATCGTCAGAATTATTTAGTGAGTGTCCAAATACAAACAGATCGGCATCCTTCATGTCACACACAGCCTCAAAACTCCGAAGCGCTTTTGAAAGGTAGCCGTTATGATTTATTCGAGTTAGCTTTTGATCTGAAGTGCCTTCTGCCACGAAGAGAGGATAAAGGTCTTTAGTAATCGCATCTCTTACCTGAGAAATTAGGGGACGACCTGAATCTGCCCACACATATTTCCTAGTTTGGCTTCCAGAATCGTAAAGGTGCAAAGCTCCGTGTAGAAAGAAAAACGTTGGACTATGAGGGGAATCAAAAACGCGATAATCGATTCCAAACTCCTCATCTCCCAAACGAAACCCATCGTCGATATCGTCGGTTCGTGCCTCTCGACTATGTACAAGGACCCAGTACAATAAAACATCGTAATTGAGGGTGTATATCTTCTTAAAATTCGCTAAAAAAGAATTACACGAGATTTTTTGAGCATCTGTTACTTGATTGGTTGATTCAGGATGGCGAGAAGATATTGTTTCAACAAGAATTTGCTTCAATTTTTCTGCGTCAGATTTAATTTTGACCACAAGGTGTGGATCTGCTGAGTAAGTACCAGCTATTGTAGCCGCATTTTCCATTGCTCTGATAACTTTCTCAAAATCAGATGTGCCAATCTGATCAAAAATTGAAGCAAGCTCGGGTGATGACGAAAAATCGGCCTCTTCTCGAATGGAGCTATAAGAGAAAATATCTCTAAATAAAGCAGTACTAAATCCATTCCCTAAAAGGAGGTAACGTTTTGATGGATTCTGCGACTTAACAATAGCATCCTGAAAAGAAATTACGTTCATACTTTAACTCTCTTTTTTCCAGTGAGGAGTTGCTGCATGAGACCCTGTTTTTGGCGGCTATAAGCAGCCAAAATTTTTTCAATTGTACCGACTTCTTGAAGCAATCCATCCAAAACATTTGAAATCATTTTTTGCTCATTTTTACTCGGGATAGAGATTTTTAGCTGTGTCATTCTCTCTCTTGAGAGGTTGTATCTCGTTGCTCCTTGACCGAGTTTTACTATCTGGCTTCGTATTTTTTTTGATCGAAAGTAATGCAGTGCAAATTCGGGAATAAGAACTTCAAAGTTATTCAATCTAAATCCAAAACAAAAACTATTTAAATAGACAGCATCATGAGTATCAAGAATGACAGAACTCATGCCGACTTCGTCTGGTGTTTCAGAGGAGCCTGTAAAGATAATATCACCTAAGACAACCTTGTTTTGTTTTTCGCCATCGCTCACGCTGACGAGTTCGCACATTTCAAAATCGACACGAGGTTTTCTAAAAACAGAATTATAGGTTATGAACCTTTTGTCCCCACCAATAAAATCGTTTTTGTTTTTCCCTGATAGCCCATTATATCCTTTAGCAAGGTCATTTAAGACCCCACTCCACTTTGGGACCAAGGGATTCGTTAATAAATCTCTCATATAGGTGTAATGAGCAGACTTGAGTCTAACTATTTCTTTCAGCTTCTCAATCGCTTCGTCCCAAGTGGAAAGGATCTTGGCGATTTTTTCTTGTTCGTTGAGCGGAGGAATTTCCATCTCCACATTTCGTATCGAGTCCAAGCTAAGTCCAGCTTTTGAGCCAGAATCATTAAGCTTTTGTATTCTCTTTTGCACCTGAGGAGACGAAAGCTGATGTGCAATAAATTCTTTATGAATGTCTTTTGAATCGATACGAACCAGAGCAATATGCTGATTGATATAACTTGGGACTTTTGGCTCACTTCGGATATATCCCACAATTCCAAGGTCTGCTGTGATTGATACAAGTATGTCGCCAGTTTGAAGTCTGGTTCTCAATCCCTCCTGTGAACCAGATGGCAGAGAAACAAACTTCATATCGGAACAATCGAGATTTATATTATCTCTTCGGAGATTCGTAATTCTAATGAAGCGATCTCCTGAGCCTGAGTAGTATGCAGCCCAACCTCTCGATCCACTTGTTACGTAGGCATCAAGTCCACCGATAGATTTGATTTCCCACCCACTAGGCATCATATCCAAGCTCCTTCAAATAACCCTTCATCTGAGCTTGAACGGTGGATAGCTCTTTTTCTAATTGGTTAATTTCCTTCTGAACAGCATTGATGTCGATCTCGGTCTCTTCCTCGAAGGTGTCCACATAGCGGGGAATGTTGAGGTTGTAGTCGTTCTCGACGATCTCTTTCTTTTTAGCCTTGTAAGCATACTTATCGACGGACTCACGAGCCTTGTAAGTGTTAACGATCTTCTCGATGTCTTGTGTTCTTAGAGTGTTTTGATTTTTTCCGTCTTGGAACTCACGACTGGCATCAATGAATAAAACCGAGTCGTCTTTTTTCTTCTTCTTAAAAATTAAGATGGCAGCAGGAATACCTGTTCCGAAGAAAAGATTGGAAGGCAGTCCAATCACAGCATCAAGCAAATTATCGTCGATCATAGATTGTCGAATTTTTCCTTCGGCAGCTCCGCGGAATAGAACTCCGTGCGGAACAACTACACCGACGCGGCCAGAGTCTTCAGTGATGGTTTCCACCATGTGCGAGATAAAAGCGAAGTCGCCCTTTGTTTTTGGCGGCAACCCCCGATGGAAGCGGTTGTAAGCATCTGCGGATGCTTCCTCATATCCCCATTTCTCTAGCGAGAATGGTGGATTTGCCACCACGACCTCAAACTTCATCGTGCTATTTTTCTCGATGAGCTTTGGATTTCTGATGGTGTCGCCCCACTCAATTCGGGCGTTGTCCACTCCGTGCAGAAACATATTCATCTTCGCAAGGGCATAGGTCTGACCATTGACCTCCTGGCCATAAAGGTAGAAATCGTTGACGTCTTTTTTAAGAAGCTGATTTGCACACTTGATAAGTAATGATCCAGAACCGCAGGCAGGGTCACAAATGCGGTCACCCTTTTTCGGATCAATCAGTTCAGCAACCAACTCTGAAACTTCGGCAGGAGTATAAAACTCTCCAGCCTTTTGGCCGCCGCCTGCTGCGAACTTGCCAATGAGGTATTCGTAGGCACTACCAATAACGTCCAAGTTTCCAATCCTGCTTGGGCGAAGGTCCAATTTTGGATTATTAAAGTCTTCAAGTAGGGATTTCAGCCTTGTGTTTCGATCTTTCGTCTGACCCAACATGGCCTCGCTGTTGAAATCGATATTTCTAAAGACCCCACTGAGTTTTTCTTTGTTGGCATCTTCAATTTTCTCTAGGGCTACATTGATGATCTCGCCGATGTTGGATGCATTTCTTTGTTCAAAGATGTCTTTGAAATGGCACTTCTTTGGAAGAACAAATCTCTCTTTTTTAAGACGACTTTGGATTCGCTCTTTGTCGCCCTTATATTGCTTATCGAATTCTTCGTACTTTTCTTCCCAAGTGTCCGAGATATATTTCAAGAACAACATCGGGAGCAGGTAGTTCATGTAAGTGGCAGAGTTTAAAATCCCACGGAAAGTGTCGCAGGCTTGCCAGAGTATTTGATTGATTTCGTCTTGATTGACTTGGTTTTGTTTGTTGCTCATGTGTTTTCCTTTTGATTGCTAAATTTTGTTAGAGTCGCATCTACGAGGACCCGCCGTTTTTCTACGAGGGCCTCCATAATTTCTTTTTCCAGATTTGCGGCTTGAATTAGTTTGATGAAGCGATCTTGTTGTTGAAGTGGAGGCAATACGACCTCCATCTCGTTCAATAGATTCTTAGGGATGTTCAAGACAGAGCTGCCCATTGCATTCTGTTTAAAAAACTTCCCCCCGTGGATCTCGGAGTTGATGAACCAATGAAGATACTCGGCTCTGATTAGATTCTTTTTCACCGACAAAATATTGAACGTCGGTGCCGCCACAAGATTCGGTAAGTCGGCATCGACCAGAACACTGTATGGGAGGGAGCCACGGAAGACCCTCGGCACGAACAGGAGATCGCCTTTTTTGACCAACCGAGGCCCAATTCGGCCCTTTAAATTGATTTTATAGAGGGCCTCAGTCTTGACACCCGAATCCTTGGTCACATCTTTCATTTGGACGATAAAAAAGTCCCCGGACGGGGTGTTTTCTATTTTGTCCCGGATCGGCTGACCAAGGTAAATGTCGGTAACCTCAGATAGTTTTTTAATCATTATATTTTTCCTTGCGGTAATTAGATTACTGCGATATGATTATGTCAACAGTAATTAAATTATTGCAGAACTTTGAGGGGGAGTCGATGGCCAGAAAGGTCTTTTTTAGTTTTAAATATGAAGATGTTTCTAGGGCTATGGTTGTCCGAAATAGCTGGGTCACTCAGGGTGCTCCTACATTTCAAAATGTTGCATTGACCACATTAGCAAAAGGTAACTTCGATCAGATCAAAAAGAACAATGATGGGAAACAGAATTGCTGATGGTCACCAAGATTGAGAAACTTTTAAGAGCCGAGCCTAACATCATGGCGAAAGACATTGCCAAGAGGTTAGGCTGCACAAAAGGTGAACTCAATCCAATCCTCTACGCCAATCAAGACAGGTTCGCTGTGGATGCAGAGTATCGCTGGCGATTAATGGGGAAAGAGATCACGATTACTTTTGGGGGCGATTGTTGGGTCAATTGCGATTCGTTTGAAGTGACTTTACAAGATGCAGGTGATGGTCTTGAAAATGCCACAAAGGTTTCCTTCATTTTGCCTAAAGGCTGTTACTTTCTGCTAGACGCCTTAGCGAGATTGCTTGCCCTTTGTAATCAACTGGCTTTTAGAAAAGTAGATGTAACGATTGATTTCAGCAACGACGGAAAACTCAAACACTACTTGAACAGGGCTGGGTTTTTCGATCATCTCAACGAGAGCATCAATGTCTTACCTCAGCGACCGACGACTTCAACGGCCACAAGCCACAGGGGACAAAGTGAAAATCTTGTTGAGCTTGGTATCGTAACACCACATGAGGATGAGGACGCGAAAGATGAGCTAATAAAAAGGCTCACTGCTAAATTTCTATCTCTTACGGGCGACAACTATAAAACAGCTGTGTCCACGATCTTCGCCGAACTGACGGGTAACATCCAAGATCATAGTGAAACGAAATTAAATGGCTTTGCGGGCCTTCAAAAATATGGAGGACAGTCTCCCCATATTCAAACAATCGTTTCTGATAGTGGCGTTGGAATTGCCACATCTTTAAGGCCATCACTGCAAACGCATTACAAAACGCTGTACGACAAGTATCACGAAGAGAGCGTGGAGAATGACCTCGCCCTGGTAACCGAAGTGATGAGTAAGGGTTTAATCAGTAGATACGGAGCTGGGCGCGGCTTGGGATTTCAAACAAGTCGAGACAGAGCACTAAAGTTCAAAGCAAAGTATTCCGTTCGCCAAGAAAACTTCAGTTTGGAGTTTATCTTTGAAGACGAACAACTAAAGCGTGTTATCAAAAAAAAGAATCTAGCGAGAATTACAGGAACTCATATCTGTTTCGACTTCGTGATTGACTAGTCCTGTTTTTCCTGCTTAAATTAAGCAGATGAACCAGAAAAAGACCGTCATTAAATTGAAAGCCATCGTTGGTAAAGACACCGCTTTTGGTAACCCCTTGGGCCGTCAGGTCTATCAAAAACTACAGGCCGAGTTAGACGCGCATCCAGCAAGTAAAACCATTGGAATTTCCTTTGAGGGTATGGAGATGATGGACGCTTCCTTTGCGCGAGAAAGCGTTGTTTCACTCGCCAAAGCCAAAAGGGGCGAAGTTGGATTCTATTTAAGGGATTTTGCTTCCAAAGACCTGATGGACAACTTTGACTATGCCGCAAAAGCTAAAGATCAGCCGATGATCGTTATCAAAGACAAAGGTTTTGATACTATCGGCCCAGACCTGAGTGATGGCGTAAAAGAAGTGCTTGGATTTATTATGAAAAAAGGAATTGTAACAACCTCGATGGTTGCTGATGAACTGAAAATCAAGATCCCCAACGCCAGCGTTAGACTCAAAAAAATGCTCGATCAGGGCCTTTTGTTAGGCGGAAAAGAAGCCGCTGAGAGTGGCGGCCTTGAGTACAACTTCTTGGCTATAAAATAATCTCCTTAATCTGCTTGATTTAATCAGAATTCATGTCATACTTTATATGAAGAGCTGCGTTGGCGGCTTTTTTGATAACATCTGATTAAACTGATTAATTTAATCAGAGCACTTGTGGGGGAGATATCATATGGCAAACAAAAAACCTGTTCACACTGTCCCTAGCGGAAGCGGTTGGGCAAATAAACAAGGTGGAAAGACGACGTCCACACACCACACAAAGGCTAACGCGGAAACCGAAGGTCGTCGTCAAGCCAAGCGCTCTGAAACAGAACACGTTATTCACAAAACCAATGGGCAAATTGGCGAGAAAAATAGCTATGGGAACGATCCTTGCCCACCTAAAGACAAGAACTGAGGGTGCGCATCTTGAACGCGGATTCGGATAAGACTTTTAAGATTTTAGCTATTGATGGCGGGGGCATCCGAGGGGTTGTCCCCGCCCATATCATTCAACAAATGCACGCCAAATTTAGAGTCACCCCAGCACAACACTTTGATCTAATCGCGGGAACCAGCACAGGGGCCATTATTGCCGCAGCTCTTGCTTGTGAAATTGAACCGTCCGCGATCATCGATCTCTACAAAAAGCACGGGTCGCGTATTTTTCGCAAAAAGTGGTCTCTAATTCCATCGTCGCTTGGACTTGGCTGGCTTAAATCGCTACTCCATAGCTCCTACACCCACGATGAATTATCAAAACTGCTTAGGGAAGTTTTCGGGGATAAAAAACTGGGCGAAGTAAAAATTCCGCTGATGTTGCCCTCGACAGATATTGGCAATGGTCGTGTTCATGTTTTTAAGTCGGGCTATTCCGATAAATTCACCCGGGACCCCGATGTATTCGTGCGAGATGCCGTCATCGCATCTTGTAGTGCCCCGACTTTTTTTGATCCCTACAAGATGAAGGAATACCTTTTGGTCGATGGCGGGCTATGGGCAAACAATCCTGCATTAACCGCCACCATCGAAGCCATACACCGTATGAACAAAGATCCAAAATCCTTAAGGGTTTTATCGCTGGGAACTGGCCATGAAAAAACATATTACGAGCAGGTGCCAAGTTTATTTGGATGGGGTTTCCTCACTCGGTGGAAGCGAAAGAACTTTATCAGCCTTATTTTGTCGCTTCAGTCACAGGCGGCACACAACCACTTAAAACTGATGCTGCCCGAGTCGCAATGGATGCGACTTAATTTTGAATCCGACAAAGAACTTCCCCTCGATGATATCACCGCAGTCGATTCATTGATCGCCAAAGCGGACAAGCTCTTTACAGATGAGAGCGATAAACTCAAAGCATTTTTAGAAACAATTTAAGGAGCCTTATGCAAAATAAAAAACAAATCATTCTTAAAAAGATGCTGGCCGAACTGGATATCCCTGAGTCGGCATACGATAAAGCAGTGAAGCGGTACGAAGACATCGGGGATTGGTTCGGTCGCAAGGAATCTTCGCTCAACCAATATGATCCCCACGTTTTTTCACAAGGTTCATTCCGCCTTGGTACAGTGATTAAGCCTTTGAACCACAATGAAGAATATGACCTGGATTTGTCCTGCGTGCTTCGCCAAGGGATTTCAAAGAAAACCCACACCCAAGAGTACGTTAAGAACCTTGTCGGTAAAGAGCTGGAAGCTTATCGTATAGCACGAGGAATTCAGGAGAAACTTGAACTAAAACATCGTTGCTGGAGACTGATTTATCAAGACGAGTTGAGTTTCCATGCGGACATTGTCCCTGCGATCCCAGAAGACCAAAAACGGCGAATTGAATTGAGCGAGGCTATTCGCAAAAGTGAAAGTGACCAGTTTTCTAGCGCTGCGGAAACAACTATAGTCATCACGGATGACCGAAATTCAAACTACAGAACTATCTCGGATGATTGGAAAATCAGTAATCCAGAGGGCTACGCTTCGTGGTTTGAAGATAATATGCTAGGACAGACTCTCTATAATATGCTTGAAAAGGCTCAAGTTGATAAGGTTCCCACATACAAGAAAAAAACACCACTCCAGCAGGCCATTCAACTTTTGAAGCAGCATCGAGACATCATGTTTGCAAAAGCCCCCGATAAAAAACCGATTTCCATTATTATCACGACTCTGGCTGCTCGTGCTTATAATGGCGAATCAGATTTAGGTGATTCCCTCACAAACATTTTAAACAAAATGGAGTCCTTGGTTCGGACTGCTAAACCTCGTGTTCCAAATCCTGTTGACCCTAACGAGGACTTTGCCGACAAATGGACAACCGATACAACCTTGGAAGCCAATTTTAAAAATTGGCTTGCACAAGCCAAAGCAGACTTTGATTTCCTTGAAAAGTCTAACGATGTCCGCTTGATAGCTGGCAAAGTCAAAGACCGCTTCTCTTTGGTATTGAACGAGTCGGATCTTGCAAAGAGTCTTGGCATGTCCACAACCACTCCACATGCAAGCCCCTCGAGGGTTCAAGTTATTGACGAAAGTCGTGCGGCAAAACCTTGGGAATTCAATTCTTGAATGAACTTGGACTCCATCGGCCTGAGTGCCTTTCTTTCTGATTATCCCAATATGTCGGTCTCCGTCGTCACAGACGGATCGACCCACCTCATATTGAATGGCACTTTTGATTTCGTTGCTAAATTTAAGGATGAACCAGAGACCCAAGATGCATATTCGCTTGAAATTCGAGTGCCAGACAACTTCCCCTTGGGACTTCCCAAAGTTAGAGAAGTGAACGGTAAAATCCCTCGGGATGGTAAACACCACATAAATCCCGACGACACTCTATGTCTGGGCTCCCCCCTCAGACTGAAAATGCTATCTTATGACGAGCCAACTCTTTCGGGTTTTGCTTCCAACTGCATTATTCCGTATCTGTATTGGATCACTACAAGAAAATTTGCAGTCGGAGAATTAGCTCACGGAGATGCTGGAATCATAGCTGATTACATGGCATTGTTTGGATTGAATGATCCAAAACAAATAGCCCCGGCGCTCAAACTATTGGGAATGAAGAAGCGAATTGCTAATAAGAGACAATGTCCGTGCACGTGTGGATTAAGGTTGGGACGTTGTAAAAAAAGATTTACGCTAAACAAATTTCGAAATGTTTCCCCTCGCTGCTGGTTCAGAGCGCATCTTACAACCCTTGGGATCAAATCTGATTAAAAATAATAGTGTTGTTTGCTATTCAGCACCACAATGCTGTTGATTCAGACACCCAGTATTTCAATCCAATGCGCAAGACGCTGGCGAGATACGCCCAACATTCGGGCTGCTTCATTTCGATTGAACTTCCCAAGGTCGAGAGCGGCGCGGATGAAGTCGCGTTTTATTGTTTCAGCGTGAGAATCGATATTGAACCCGCCGGACTTGAGCGAAATCAACAGCTGTTCTTTTGCTGATGCAGTATCAGCCTTTGATAGACTTGGAGCAGACTTCTCAAGCCAGGAGTTCAACAAATTTGGAGTTATTTGTGGATTCACCGGATCTAAAAACGGCATTACAAAACTAACAAAGCCAACCAACTGCCTTACGTTACCGGGCCACCCATAACTCGCAAGTTCAGCGCGGACGGTTTCTGGGATGCCGACGTTGCTTCGGCGCTGAACTGCGAAATAATACTCAAGCAAATCGGAAATATCCTCTGGTCTATCTTGAAGAGCGGCCAGTCGCAAGCCGTGTACATCAAGCCTAAACAGCAGGTCTTCCCTAAACTTTCCAACGGCCACTTCTGACTGAAGATTTCTATTGGTAGCCGCGATCACTCTAAAGTCAAAAGCCTTCTCGTGATTTGAACCTATTCTTCTGACTTTCTTTTCTTGAAGGACCCTCAAAAGCTTCGCTTGAAACTCGAATGGTAGTTCACCGATTTCATCTAAGAAAATATCGCCGCCATGAGCTGCTTCAAATAGGCCAATCCTCTGTGTGGCAGCACCGGTGAACGCGCCTTTTTCATATCCAAAAAGTTCGCCTTCGATCATTGAGCCCTGAAACTCTGCACAGTTCACAGTGATAAAAGGTCTATTTGCGCATCCTTTAGCGGCCCATATTGCGCGAGCCACAAGTTCTTTCCCGGTTCCTGTTTCGCCTTGGATTAAAAATGGTCCATTTGATTTGCCAACGATAGCGATCTTTTCTTTTAATTCCTTTGTGGTGGAAGACCTTCCAACTATTGCATTAAACGAGTCTTCAAGCTCCTTAACGGTTACAACTTTATGAGAAAGCTTCTCTGCTTGTTGCTTGCGCCAAACCGATGCCTTGTGAATTACAAATGCGTAAGCGGAAGTATTGACCGAGCCTTTGACGATATAATCTACGGCTCCAGATTCAAGGCAATCGACAATCTTTTTTCGATCTTCAAGACCTGACATCATAATCACAGGTAAAAGTGGATCAATCTCTCTTACCTTTTTGAGTAGCTCAGTACCCAACATTGCACCCTTAAGGCGAATATCTAAAAACAGTATATTGTAGGGTACGGATTCAAGAAGGGTCAAAGCTTCTTCTGCCGACTCTACGGTTACAACTGAATGCTCATCGAAGATCATTCGCATGGAGTCCTGAATCAGCTTATCATCTTCGACGACAAGAATTCTCATTGAGGAACCTCCATGACAAAAGTTGAACCCATATTTGGTTTGGACATTACCTGGACATGGCCGCCATGCTGACGACTGATGCGGTCTACTATTGCGAGCCCAAGTCCAATTCCTTCGCTTTTTGGTTTTGTGGTGTAATAGGGCTCAAATATTTTTGGCAGCTCACTTTCGTGAATTCCGCTTCCGAAATCTTTTACAAAAACTAGAAGTCTCTTTTTTAATAGTTTTGCTTCTACAAGGATCATCCCATTTTGTGGAGACGCATCGATTGCATTTTCAACTAAATTAGTGATGGCTCGTCTAAGGCTAATCGGATCAACGAACACACTCTCGCTCGGGAAACGAAAATCCAGTTTCAAATTCTTCGATCTAATCCGTGGTGAGAGATCTTGAGACAATTGGTTTGCCAGCTCAGTCAGCATGACAGTTTTCTTTTCCTGAATTTCATCTCTTGAGTAATTAAGAAACTCCTGAATTCGACCAGTGACTTCTTCGGTGCGACGAGAAATGTCTGACAGAACTCTTTTGCTGTAATCTGGATTATTTTTCTCAAGAGCTAAGACAGCACAATCTCGAAGTGCACTGAGAGGGCTTTTAAGGTCGTGAGAAAACTCCATCGCAATACTTCCGAGCAGTGCTCGCTTTTGCGCATCGGCATTCGCTCGACTTAGTATTTCAAAATTTCTGAAATAACGAAGCACATAAACAACTGCAAAAACGAATGCTAGTGGAGCCAGATAAAACTTTACAAGATAGCTGCCGCCAACAAATCCCCAGAACACTGCCGTATCCCACATCTGCAACAAAGTGAGTACTGCAAACGTGGGAATTAGGATCACAAGATCTTTGGGAGGCTTTACCGGAAGCCTTTTGCTAAATGACCAAGAATAAATGGCGTAAACTAATCCCGCAATGGGTGTGCCTACAATAACTGGGAAAGACAACTGACAGGCTCTGACAAACTCAGGGTAAGATGCACCTTTAAAATAGAGTGCAGCGAACCATGCGATGCAAGCTACAAATGCTATACGAAACGGGTAGCGCACGGCGCGCGGAAAAAATAGAAGTGAGCAAATTGTTTCGAAGAGTCCCCAGTCACCAAGGACTCGTAAAATAAAATGAATCGCACTGGCATTAGTAACTGGCAAATATTCACGAGGAACAAATGAGAAGCTCACCATGAAGGCAGCTTCAGCCATGCAAAAAACCACAAAGCTAAAAACTGAACGGTCCATGTTAGCAAGCCGCCAACAGACAAAGGCAAGTAACCCAAGGATTGCGAGTACCAGCGCTTGCATGAGCGGAAAGGTTACAGACTCCATTGAAAGAATTCGTTCGTGAGACCGCATTGCCGCATAGTCGCCGATGAAGACTGGTCCTTTTGTTAAACCAAACCCGCTTCCATAGAGGCTCTCGGCTTCAACGCGAACTCGGAGAGTATCCCCAGCCTTGCCAACGAGGTCGACCCACATCGGAAAGTGCTTTGCTACGGACTTTAAACCTTGAGAATATCCTTGCGATTTAATGAGACGGTCATTGATGAATACTTTCGCAAGATCACCTATTTCTCCCAAAAACAAATAGCACGGAGTTGAACCGCACTGTTTAGGGATAATTATATTTCGAGATAGAACGGCTGTGGCTCCAGTTTGTCTATTTGTGAGACGGTCAAGTGCCGCAGGTAATTTGGCATCTTTAAATTCCACATTGCCGACTTGGATGGTCCAACCACCCGATGGAGTGTCGTAAATAAAACCACGGCCAGTATAGTTTTCAGCTGCAAACCGAAAAAGAAACAGTACCGATAGTAGACATACGATAAAGCCTAGATACTTCATCATGTCTTTGCCGCTATTACTCCCACCGATTCACGCCCATCAAGTTGAATATCTACGGGGAAATTAGGTCTTGGGATAACCACACTACGCTCAACTTTGAGTCCTGCTTTTTCGCAAACGCGGGTTAACACGTCGGCATCGAGCAAGTGCATCTGCGGAGGAAGAAATGGCGCTCTTTCGGGAGCCACCTTCTTAACATCCTCGATGAAGCCAGGAAATTCATGGCCTTGCTTTCTGCGCTCTTCATAGATTGGGATAAAGCTTTGAAAGTTCTTAAGGTAGGGCGTTTCATTGACAAGAAAGATTCTTCCGCCCTTGACGAGTTTTCTTGAGCACCAATTAATGCTTTCTTGTAATCTCTGGCCGTCAAAAAAATGTAGGACTCTGCAAATCAAGATATTGCTAACAGAGTTATCTTCAACTTTTTCAAGGCCATTTGGAAAATCAGCGTCAATGGTAATCAGTCGATCTTCAACTCCAAGTTCCTTGGCTCGTGAAGTAAGTACCTCAAGATGGCCTGGATCTAAATCAACTGCCATAATGGTGGCATTGCTGAGTTGAAGAGCTGGCAGAGTTGCAACACCGTACGCTGCTCCAATATCAATATTTAAACCCGCCGACTTTGCGCATGAACTTACCCATGCTTGTGACACCTCATCTAGATAGGTAGTCATATAACCCGTGTTATTGAAGGTCTTAACGAATCCGAATTGATCTGGTTCAGGCATTCTTGTCTGATTCACGATATCCCCCAAAGCCTTGATGGTTGTGCATTTCATGGTCTTTCTACCAAGGCAAACACAGTTTGTGGAGGCAAAAGTTTTTGCCTTGTAGGCAAAAATACAGACCTAATTTTTTTGTGAAATCCAAATTAATCGTATTTGAGCGCCCTTTGTAAGTTTTCCAGCGGTGGCACGAACTTTGAGATTGGGTCCAGTGCAAATCAACAAACGAAAGGAAAGTTCAAAAATGATTTCAAAGGCAATTACCAAACGCAAGGTCAGCATTACCCAGCTTCTCGCAAAGCTCGCTAAGGGCTTCAGTATTGGATCAGACTACAGGATGTATCCGGCATCTGAAGACACAGCTAACGCCGCAAAGATTCGGCAGCGAGCTCAACTCTATCGAGATGGGTTTTATTGGCACAAGTAAGATTTTAGTTTTTAAAAAAGGGGGAGAAATGGATTTCACACAAGTATTTAAATTATTCGAGCGACTTGCCAAGGAACGATTCTTTGGCAAACTCGAAATCAAATTCCGAAACGGAACACCGTATTTCTGCATCAGACAAGAGTTTATGCATGTGACGGCAAAGGGAATGATTCCCGTTGAACCCATGTCACAAGATCATCGTTCAAAATTAGAAGATCAACCACTTAAGGAGGAGTTATGAAACGAGTTGCACCTGTTATTTTTGTCTTGGGATTTAATCTCATTCCAATGCTTGCGGGAGCAAGTATTGAAAGTGCGATGTACTCACTAAGAACTCAGATGTCGACGGTGTTTATGCCAGCACTGTCACTAATTGGAATTGTGCTTGCGGCTATTTCTCTAGCTATGGGTCACCATAATGCCAAAAACCACATCACAATGGCTGTGATTGGAACAATGGTTGGCTTTGGAGCAGACAGCATTATTGATTTTATCCGACGTACTTTTGGAGGTGTTTAATGAGCATCTCCGTACCTCGGCACCTTAACAAGCGGCCACTTATTGCGGGACTTGAGCCAATTGAATTGCTGGCAGTAGCAACCCTACTTATCAGCTCAAACATACTGGCGAAGTTCTTCTCTATGTCAGGCCTCATGCCAGCAATCATTGCAGGCATCTCTTTTGGCGCAATGAAGCTCCTTAAGCGTGGAAAAGCTCGCGGCCATTTTATTTTTGTTCTCAGGCAACAACTTAAGCCACAGATCAAATGTGGCTACATCAGGGAGGGCTAAAAAATGTTAGCTGAGACTAAGCAAAAATGTTTTGAGCATGTCCCTTACTCTGACATCTCAGATGAGACAATTGAAACCTGGGACGGGGCACTCTGTGCTGGGTTTGAAATTAATGCGCTTGATGTTGAGTGTGCTGATACTTCGCAGCTTGATGATGTTGCTGCAAAGCTATTAGCACTCGTTAATGATTTAAGCTCAGAGTTTCAATATCAGTTCAATTGTCGAAATGAGATCAAGAAAGGTGAAAGCAGGAGGATTTTCACGGCATGGGTTCAGACAGAGGCGCAAAGAACAGATAAGCCGAATGTGTTCAAAACACGATTAGCGCTCGAAGCACTCAGTACGAGTAAGTCTCAACTTAAAAACAAACTCAAGGAGGGATCGGCAAGGCTAAGGATGGCCCTTGATGCCGCAGGCCTTAAATCAAAGCGACTAAGTGATTCTGAAATCTTTCGGGAAATGGGCGGTCTTTTTAGACCATTCAGTGAATGGCAGTACCATCACCTGATCTCGTTAAGGCAGGCAGACCTTGTTATCAAAGAAAACTCCTTTCACTACGACCATACTTTTTGGGGAGGAGTCAGTGTTTTAGATCTTCCTGACCAAATGCTTTCAGGACAAATGGCAAACGTCATATTACCTAATTTTAATTCCGTCATTTGCACAAAAATTATCCCAAGGAAGACTGAAGAAATTATAGATAAGCTTAAGAGACAGAGAAAAATCTCAGCCTCACTTGCAAACACTAAGACTCGCCTCAGGGATCTCGAATCAGAAGCAAAACTTCAGTCAGAAGACGAACTGCTCGAAGGGTTGATTGTGGGGCAAGAAAAAGTCTTTGAGTGCCAGGTCTCAGCATTCTTTGCCACACGATCTGAAGAATCAGGAGACACGGCCTCACTTGAGATTTCAGATTCTTTAAGAAGTGTTGGTTTTCAGCCGTATCGTGAGGCCGTCTCACTTTACCCGGTCTTTCAATCGTGTTTACCAGGTACGTCGGCAGAAAAGAACAGAACATTTCTTCTGCCCTCATCATGTGTCCAATCGCTTCTCCCTGTTTATGACATTGATCGTGGGCATCCAGAACCTGTCATTAACTTCAGAGACAGAATGAATTCAGCCGTAGGCATTGATCTCTGGGATTCAAGCCTTAACTCGTATAACGCCGTGATCTCAGGAACTTCAGGAAGTGGTAAGTCTTTTCTCTCTAATGTTATTTTAAAACGGCTTTCAGACCATGGGGACATTTCGACTTTCATCATTGATATTGGAGCAAGTTACAAGAGGCTTACTGAGCTTCAAGGAGGCCAGTACTTTACATTTGATCTGAACGGTAAAAATAGCTTTAACCCGTTGGGACAAGTAACACTTCGAGATCCATCAAGTGTTGAGGCTGCAGTTGATATTATTTCGGCCATTATTGGTGATCCAAAACATGGGATTGCCAAATACGAAAGAAATATTCTGCTTCAAGAAGTGAGCGAGCTACTTGTCAAAGATGAAGGCCCACTTACTTTATCGTTGCTGAGAAATGCTTGGCTTCATTCTGAATCAGCATTTTTAAAAAATGCTTCGACTATTTTGTATGGTTGGACCGAGGATCGGGCCTACGGCCGTCTCCTTGATAACACCAATAGTCTCAACGCTGATAGCAATTGGGTTTGCTTTGATTTAAGGGGCCTTAACGATCATGTTGAACTTCAAAGAGTACTGATGCTCGCAATCGTAAAACGATTGTGGGAAGTCGTCAGATACAAAGAAGGAAAGAAAATTCTTCTGTTAGATGAAGTGTGGGCTTTGATTCAAAACCACGCGGGCTTTATCGGCGAAGCGTTTAGAACTTTCAGAAAGCACAATGCAAGTGCAATTGCTGTTACTCAAAGTATTGAAGACATCGCCACAGAAACACTGACGTCTGCGGTACTTAATAACACTCCAACTAAGATTATTCTCAAGCAATCATTGCGGCCGGAACGTCTTCAAGCACTTCTTAGCTTAAATAAGCGAGAGCTAGAGATCGTTGGCTCTCTAAAAAGCATCAAGGGCCGCTACTCGGAATTCTTTATGATCAATGGTGATAAACGGCGCTTTCTCAGGCTTGAGCCAACGGCAGAAGACTACTGGCTCGCTACAACTAACCCGCAAGATTTGGAATTCATCAAAAAATTTATGTGTTCAAGACTTGAACTTAATGAGCTTCAGGCTTGTAAGGAAATCGCAAAACTCTACGGAAAGGAGAGACCATGAAGCGCATTTATCCATTTATCTTAAGCTTGGCATTTTATCTCACGGCCCTCTTAAGTCCAGCTACTGCGAAGGCTGACATGTGGGGCGGAGATGTTGCGGTCCTTGTGCAGATTCTAAGTAATGCTATTCAAACTCTAACCGTGCTTCAACAGACAATGGAAATTGCCAAGGGAGATTCTGATCTGCTTAAAAAGGTAAATCGAGACATTGAATCTGCTCTATCGGAGATTCATGCGATCCAAGACACAATCAGAGATACAAATGAGATTGGCAAAGCCAAAGACCCGGTAGAAGTTTTAAATCGCTTACGAATTATATATGGAAGGCTCCCTAAGATTGGAAACAGCCAACCAATGGAGTTTGCAGATAAAGTATCAGGGACCGCATTAGGTGTCGATAACGATGCCTATGCTCATGCGAGTCTAATTGATGCAGCTGGAACTAAAATCCAAGGACAAGCAAGAGGTGCTTCACCAGGCAGATCCCAGCAACTGACCGCTCAATCACAAGCTGTTATAATCCACTCTCTTGCACAAATTGAAAGAAATGGCGGGACCGTAGCAAGAGTAACAGCCACTCAACTTGCCATAGAAAACCAACGCGAAAAGAACAAGATTGAGAGTTTTGATCAGAGCTATTCAGGAATGACGACATCAAGGGCTGCCACTAAACCTGACATGGTCTTGGGAAGTCTCTAATGTCTGGTCAAGAGCTTCTTCCAATTGCAAAAGAACTTTATAAGCAAATGCAATCAATTGCATGGCTCATGCTTGGTCCTCTCTTTCTCCTTTCTTGTGTCGTTGCTTACATGCGTGAGCCTGCAAATTTCCCGGCATTTGAGATGATTCATCGAGTGACTATAACAATTGGGCTTCTGATGTTCTTTCCTGAAATCACATCGATGATTGCACAAGTGGCAAACGGATTGGCTGACCACTTAGGAGAAAAGCAAGCACTTGAACAGCTCTTTAAGCAGATTCAGCAGCAAACAGATCCAGCAAAGCAAGCCTCCATTACTCCATTTTTATTGAGCGCAGATATCGGAGTCGCATTACTTAACTACTTGAGCTATGCGCTCGTATACCTTGCCAAGTACCTCATGGTTGCCATTTATCACTTCTTTTGGTCACTACTTATGACCATCGCACCCCTTGCGATACTTTGTAATCTCTTTCGTGGGACTTCACACATCACAAAGCACTTGTTCAGTTCTTTGCTGGAAATTTCGACTTGGAATATCCTCTGGCAGATCATGGGTGTGATGCTCTTAGGCCTTAATGTACTTCACCCAACGGCTGCGAACTACTTTGATGCGATCTGTTTTAATTTTCTTCTAGTGATTGGACTCATTGGCGCGCCACTTCTTGTCCACTCATTCGTTAAGGGTGGCCTCTCAAATCCATCAAGTCTTTCTGCGGGGCCAATGCTTGGGGTCGCCTTAGGACCTGTCGGGAAAACAATCGCCGTTACCAAACAAGTTATGCAAACCACAAGTGCTGCAAGTCAGCGCATGAGGCGAACATTCGGAAAAGGAGGCAAATAATCATGGATGAATTATTAGGATCACGAAGATCAAGCGTACTTGCTGCACTGGTTAGCCAAAACATGACTCTTAAAATCGCACTTTTAATTGCTGGAGCAATACTTGTTGTGGAGACAATTACATTGGCTGTAGTTGCCACTAAGAAGCCTCTCGTTGTGGGACTTACAAAATCAGGACCTGAAGTTTTGAGTTTTGCCGATCAAGATGAAATCTCAGCCCCGCAAGTTAAATCTTTTCTTTTTGATTTATTGAGCCGCAAATTTCCACCAAACCCAACTGCAGATAAGTTGCTTAAGGTTTGCCCTCTTTTTGCAGAAGGACTTAAAGTCTCCTGTGAGAAGGAAATTAAAGACAAAAAATCAGTGATTCCTCAGGACTTTCTTGTTCGGGAACTCGTCTGGAACGACAGAAGCCAAACGGCCGTTATTCAGCTTAAACGGTATGCAAGCTTTAGTGGAAGTATCACGGCTGTTGAAAGTGTATTGAGTATTAAGCTTCAACAGAGGAACCGAACCAATGAAAACCCATGGGGATTGTTTGTGGAATCTTGGAAAGAGGAGATTCAGAAATGATCTTCTTACTATTAATACTAACTTCATTTGCAAATGCGTCTCCTGTTAAAGAGCTTCCACTTAAGCCGGGCGATATTGGAACTATAAACACCGCAATTGGATATAGCACTGTCATTCAGCTTACACAAAAGCCACTGAACGTTGTGATCGGTGATCAAAGTGCGTTCAGAATTGAATTCATTAACGACAGCCTCACAATTAAACCAGTACGTCCTTCTGCTAAAACCAATCTCTTTATTTTCACAGAAAATGATCGCTTTAACCTAACAATAAAAGACGGTGTAGCAGCCAAGGTTGACTATGTCGTTCGTCTGAGACGAATCTTTTCAGATCCCAGAAAAGCTGCCTTGCTCAATGATTCGAGAATTGCCAAGGGACTAAAGCTAACTCTCATTCGTATTTCACAGCGTGAGAACGGAAGTTTTCTAGATTTTACTCTGGAAAATAAAAGGAAAAAAGCAGTTTCAATAAGTCCTGAAAATATCCGTCTTGTAGTTTCTGGAAATGTCAGACCAATCAATAGCCTTTATATTGATCACACACTCATTAAACCCTCGAACGTCATCTCTGGAAGTCTTTCAGCGCCAAGCTTTGGTCTTAAAAACACAGTAACTATCTGGTTTGGACTACCTGGTGAAAAACCCGTGAAGTTTGTGTTTAGCAAGAAAGCGAGTCCTAAGAATAAGGAGGAGGTGCTCCGTGCGTTTTAAGGAATGGCTTAAAGATATTTTTCTCACTCAGCCGCAACTCGTAACCGGAAAGCGTCTCCCAAGATGGCGGCGAATATCAATTGCGGGAGTATCAGTATTTTTTCTTTTGATGATCTCCATGGCTGTTTTTGGCGAGGCAAGCACACAACCTGATTTTAAAAACTACCAGGCACTGACGCCTGAAGAAATGAGCAAACATGGAGTGATGGTCTTAAGTGGGAAAGATCGTGAAGCTCTCGAGGCAACTGGTAAACAGCACAAATCTTATACCATAGCTGACAGAAACTACTCAGGATCAGGTGCAGATCAGGGACAGGTCATATCTAGGAAAGACCGTGCCCATGGAGAATATGTAATCCCCGCCGGTAGTCGCGCTGAAGCGGTTCTTGATGGAGACTTAAACTCTGAATTATCTCAGAGCCCTGTTGTGGCTCAGCTCGTATCTGGATTTTCATTCGGCGGTCGAACTTTACTACCTGCTGGCACTAAATTTCTGGGCCGAGCTGGACAAGGACAAGACTCTGAAAGGGTCGCTGTCACATTTGATCAGATTGTACTTCCAAACGGTCATCAAATCTCAGCTGGTGGAATGGCTATAATGCAAGACGGCTCTCCAGGAGTTGTTGGAGATTTTCATTCGAACAAAGGATGGAAGGTTGCAGGAGCATTAGGCTCAAGCTTTCTCTCAGGTGCCGCATCAGCCTTTCAAACAACTCAAGGTAATGCTTTTGGTATTCAGCAGCCAGAGGGCTCTACGCGAAATGCAATTCTTAACGGTGTCGCCCAAACTACGCTCGATCAAGGAAAGCGATTTAGCGAAGAAGCTCAAAACGCCAACGGATACGTAACAGTTCCAAGTGGTACACGATTTCAAATCTATATTGAACGTGAGACAGATCTCTCGGGAGCTCTGCAATGAAGTTCTTTAAGAAGGCCACGGAAGGCCTCTATCTTGGCTTAAACGAAGTAGAACGCGCTACCTATTTGCCGGATCTCTCTCGCACCATGCACACCCAAATACTTGGCGCTACAGGTGTTGGCAAAACTGAATCAGGCATTTTCCCTATGATCTTTGATGACCTTCTCACAGGGAGGTCAGTTCTTTTTATTGATCCGAAAGCTGACAGCTCGACAATTCAAACCTTGATTCAGCTCTGCTCCATTTCCGGAAGAAGTCAGGATCTCATTCATATCGACTTAGGAGCACTCGACCCGGTTACGGGTTATAACCCCATGAAAGTTGGGTCTCCTTCAGAGCTCAAAGATAAAATTGTCGGATCAATTTTGTGGACTGAAGAGTTTTATAAGAAAGTATCTGAACGGGTACTATTAAATACCTTTTCGCTTTTCCGAGAAGCTAAGCTTCAAGTTTCAATCTCAGATGTCTGTCAGTTCTTAAGAGACCCTTCGTCTTTAGAAGCTAGTATTACAGTGGCCTCGCCTGATCTTGCCGAAGAGTATGAAACACTTCGAGCAATGATTGGCACAAGCCAGAAAAATCTTGAAGGCCTAATGGCCGACCTTGAACTTTGGACTAGAAGCGACATGGGGAAAATCCTCATGAACCACGAATCTGACTCTGTTCTCGATTGGATTAAGGCTAAAAAAGTTGTTTACGTGAGTCTCAATACTCTAGCTTTTGAAGAGTCCGCCAGACGATTCGGAAGGCTTATTCTTCAGGATTTAAAAACTGCCGTGCAACGACTTCAGGCGCTTGACACCAATCAAAGGCCTATTGCATCCGTCTACGTTGATGAGTTTGCCTCAGTCGCATCAAGCGGATTCATTGAATTACTAAATAAGGCGCGAAGTGCAAATGTCCGTCTGACTTTAGCTCATCAAAGCTTAGGAGACTTGACCCAAGTCTCAGATTCATTTGCAGATCAAATTCTTGATAACACGAATGTTAAAATGATTTTTAGGCTCGACAGTCCTGACACGAGTGACTTTTTCTCCAGACTCATTGGTACTCGAAAATCTGAAAAGAAAACGGTTCAGATTTCTGGCAACGGCATTTTAGGTGCGTCCCAAACAGGAATGGGAACCAGCAGAGATACTGAGGAATTTATTTTCTCGCCTAATGAGTTCCGCAGGCTCGCTCGAGGTGAAGCGCTTGTACTCACAAAAATTCCGTTTTCAGTTTCAAAAGTTAGACTTCAAGGGATTTCAAAACGCATTGAAGCGTATGAAGAAAACGAATCAAAAAGGAGGATGAGATGGCCAGGGTTTTCAAAAGGTTAGTTTGCTTGGGATTGGTCAGTGTGACCATTTCCGGTTGCTCAACAATTGGTAAGTCTACCGCAACAGGGGCTGGCGTTGGAGGTTTGGCAGGTGGAATCGCAGGAAGTTTTATTCCAGGCGATGAATCTTCAAAACCTAGAAACGTCATTATTGGTGCGGCTGCTGGTGCAACAATAGGCGCATTGAGCGGCGCGCTTATTCATAAATCCATGGAGGATAAAGAGCGCGAAGCATTCGCAAAAGGGCAAGTTGCTGGCAAAAGCAGTTCTTCTCGCGGGACTACTGTTGCCTCAGGTAATAGTTCAGGCAGTCGCAAGTACGTTCCACCGAAGATTGAACGCAGATGGGTCGAAGATGAAATTCGGGGCAATGTTTTAGTTGAAGCTCACTATGAACAAGTGATCGTCGAAGAAGGACACTGGGAGTAAATGATGAATAAAACAGGACGCATTTATCTTCAGCAAACAGATCGCGAGTTTTTAGAAATGTGCTGCCATTTTGGATATCTAACGGCCAACCACTTTGCAGAGTGGATCTACAAAGGGACAATCCCTAATGCGAGAAGAAGACTACTGATGCTTTGTAAGGCAGGATACCTTCGCTTCGTTAGCCGTCGAGAAGAGGCCGGTCTTAAAAAAGTATACATTCCAAATCTCGAGAAACTTGTCGGAATTGTAGAAGACCAGGAACTTGAGAGAGGTAAATTGAGCTGCCAATCAAAGCCATGGTTTAGGTCTTTGAGTCGGCATGAGGATATAGTTCGTGATTGGGCAATCAGACTGCAAAAGGCTTTTCCAGAAGCTGATGTGGATCTGGATTTCATGTATTTGAAATCATCCGAAAATTCAAATAAGGTAGATCCACGTGCCTGCAGCTTGTTCCCAGATATTACACTTCGCAGATGGGGAAAGCCTGACATTGCATTTGAAGTAGAGCTAAGTAGGAAATGTTCGAGCCGTTACTTAAGAAAACTATTAAGTCTTTTGGCTTCTCCAAATAGGCCTACAGTCTATCTCGTTGAAGATTCCTCGGTATTTGCCGCAGTTCATAAGCAAATTGACATCGCTCGCCAAATTCTCAAGCGGAGAAACCAACAAACGAAGTCTGAAGTGTTACTTATACTCTGTAGCACGGTTCAAGGTGATGGAAAACTCGCTCAGCTCGTCGAAAAAATTGAATCCGGAAAGTGCGCTTCTGAGTGCGCTACTATTGAACGCACCAAAGAGCGCACTTTAAAAGATAAAGAGAATTTAGAGATGATTAGTTAAAACAGTTATTTAAGCTCGCCCGCGCACTCAGGCGGCACTCCTTTAATGCTCACTGACCACCCCCTCTCTACGTAAACTTCGAGAGAAGGTGGTCAGTGAGCGGAGTAGCAAGCCAGAAGTGCACGGGCGAAAAATAAGAAGGAGAATTTCAATGAGTGAAGTTAAAGAAAAAAAAGAAAAGACAAAGATAAAAACAGAAAAAGCAAAACAATGGAAGGTCGGGATTACTGAACAGGGTTGGAAGATACTTGAGAAATTTGTAGTAGATGTAAATAAGACGTCAAAAAGAAAGATCAGGGTTCCAGAGGTCTTGGAATTCGCTGTTGAGAAATTGGTCGTGCGGGACATTCCCAAAGTCCAAGAGCGTTCTTATACGGCCGACGATAAAATGGAAGTCATGTTTGACGAATACAATGCCCGAAATCCGGAAAAGCCAATGAGCCGAGATGAGTTTAAGGCCGCAATGATTACGGCATTCGAAAAGCAGGTATTAAGCAAACTGGCAAAGGCCCAAAAGCTTGAACTTGATGTTCAGCCGGCGGATGAATAAGTCGTAATTTCAACGGGTTATATCTGAATAAACCTGTGCTATAAATAGTAAGAACTGGAGAGTCATATGGATACAAAGAAATATAAGACACCTCAAAAAAATGCCGGCACTCGTTTAAGGGAGCTTTCCAAGAAACGACGTGAAAGCATCAAGCCTTCAAAAGAGTTTCTGGAGATATTTGAGAAGCCCGCTAAAGATGAAGAGGAAAACAAGAAGTCGGCAAGGCCAAGTCAAGACCGTGATGCTGAGGTCTAAACATGGCATCTCGCATCTGGCACTTTAACGATATTTCTACGCTATCCTCCAAATACCCAGCTATCAAACAAGGCTGTTTGGTTGATACCAGCATACTTTTCGCCGCAACTTATGATCCTGATAAGTTCAATACAGACGCTGTCCAACTCTTTGATTATCTTGCGGAGCTACAAATCCCGCTATTTGCTAATGTAAACATTCGCGCTGAATTTCTTGATCAGCATCGAAGGGTCATGATCCCTGAAGGGTTGGCTTCGATGTTTGTCGAAGGCGGGAGCAAACTCGACCGGCCGCTTTACTTGAAATTGCAAAGTATAAACACCTCAATGGCTGAGGCTCGTAGAACGGGCGAAGCCTTTAAGTTCAATGAAGACCAAATCAAAAGGTGGCGCGAAGTTATACGACAATATTCACCTGGTCGGATTGATGGCTGGGAATATTTTTGCACACAATTCCTCAAGGGTTACATTGAACCAATTTGGGATGAAGCTGAAGAGGATCTCGGAATTCAATTTCTGTCCGTTAGAGAAGAAGATAAAGACGACTGGCTTCAGACAGAATTGAAGTGGGATGATGTTGCATCTTTGGTAGGCCGCTTTGGCTTTGGTTCATTTGACGCGATGATTGTGAACTTATTTGTGAACTCCAAGTTTGCAGCTATAATTACTGCTGACCGCGAGATTGCCTATGCAATTGAAAGTCTCGGACTAGAAGATAAATTTGCGATCATCCCGAAAGGACTATCGATTTAATAAAACGCTGCGTACGGAAGAACCGTCAGCGCCCTTACAATAATAACCTGTCTTTACGTTATGTGGAATAACCCGACGTTAAAGGCTTCCCCCGCCCACCGCTCCTGTTGAGCGTTATGGCGTACACGGAGGTCGACATGCGTCGGGATTTTCGGTATAACGATCCTGCAAACAGTGCACAAAGCACAGAGCTCTTTCACAACGAAATAGAACGAGAGTGGCTAACGACGGAAGAGGCTGCTTACCTTCTCTCGATCTCTGCCAATGCACTTAGAATTATGGTTCATAGAAATCAAATTCGAGTTTTTCGCTTTGGGAGAAGATTGAGATTTAAGGCTGACGATTGCCGAGCTCTAGTCCTTGAGAAAGGAGTCTAGAACAATGGCGATTCGCACCTATGAAGAGAATGGTAAGAAGCTTTATGAGGTCTACGTTAACGGAATAGATGCTAGTGGAGTTCGAATCCAACGGAAACGCAGGGGTATTGATACCTTAAGAAAAGCGCAGTCCATTGAATTTGAACTTAAGCGCGAGCTCGCAGTTTCGCGCGATGAGAAAAAAGCCCATTTGTGGCCCGACTGGTTTGATGTCTGCATGACTCGTATGAAGTACGATTGCAGACCCTCAACAATTATCAACTACACGTTGACGGTCGGAAAATGGGCTCATCCTCAGTGGAAGAATTTAGAACTTGGAGCCATTACAAAAGCTCAAGTCTATGAACTTGTCTTTGAGCAAAGCCCTGGGCTTAAAACGCCTAACGCCAAAAAAAACCTTCTCAAAATGGTGAAAAGGATTTTTCAAATGGCGATAGAGGAAGGAATTCTTGATCGCAATCCCTGCATAGGAATTACGATTAAAATTCCAGAGCTTGATCAGAAGGTTCTAACAAACGCAGAGGCTGAGATTTTTCTCAAAGAAGCAAAAGCTGTAAACCACAGATTTTATCCAATCTGGGTTATGGCGCTTCTCACTGGGTTACGCTCAGGAGAAATGTACGCCCTTCGATGGACGGACATTGATTTTGATGCGCGACTTATTTCTATAACGAGACAATGGACCTCAAAAGGCGGGTTTGGCCCAACAAAGTCGAGACTCAATCGTGTCGTACCTGTATCTGAGGATCTGCTGAAGTTTTTAAAAGAACTAAAACTTCAAAGAGCCAGTGAAGATGAATTTGTTCTCCCCCACTTAAGAGAGTGGACTGATGGAGAGCAAGCAAGGGTCACACGAGATTTTTGTGCGGCAGTTGGAGTTACACCTGTTAAGTTCCACGATCTCAGGGCTACTTTTATAACTAACTTACTGGCACGCGGAGAGTCCCTTGCCAGGGTTATGTCCGTTGTTGGACATAACGAGCTTAAGACCACAAACGGCTACCTTCGTAGGGCTGGTGTTGAGGTGGTAGGAGCTACCGAAAAGTTAGGGTATAAACTACCTGTTGAGAACGCGGGAGCGAAGGTTCTGAGCATTATAAAAGGCTCAGAGTCATGATTTCCGGTGACATGCTTCTTTTGGCTTCTTATGCTTCTTTTTGAAGTTGCAAAATGAATAATTACGCGAGGTTAAGTAAATTTACGTACACCCCGCCATTTATCTAAATCAGTTACATTTGCAAACATAGAAAACGGTTTTTTGAAGTCATATCGCAGACTTCCGTTTTCTATTCGTGGGTTCGATAGTACCAAATTCACTAATTCTCGTTTTTCATCAACAGTCATTGTCTTGAATAATGTTGGTGCTTGTCTGGCAAGTTCCATAAGCTGAACACCTTTATCAACGTAAGCTGCATTGGCTGTGCGAAGCGAAGCTATTTGAGACTCAACTTGAATAAGTTCTTTATTCAGGCGTTCATTTTGTAAAGACCAAAAATCAGTATCTATCTGGCCTTCTAATTTATCTTCATAGGTTTTGTTAATTTTATTTTGAACAGTTCGATAACGCCCCTCAAGTATTTGCAACTGCGATTGATGATATTCACGTTCTTGCTTGTGACTATCGAGTAGTGCTTGTTTTGTCCATTCAATGATGTGCTCAGGAATTTCAATTTGCGACAGTGCTTCACTAATCCAGGTATCAATTTTTTCTTGTCGAACGTAAGTTATGTCATTGCATTTATCTTTGCCAGAAGCGCAGTGATAATAAACATATTTCAGACCTGATTTTTTTCTTTTCTCTTGCGCCGTGATTGAACAGCCGCAGTGACCACATGTCATCGTATTAGTGAAAGCGAAATTGAACTTAGTAAGTTTAGAACGTTTAACAAAACCCATTTGAATTTGCACCCGATCAAAAAGTTCTTTTGAAACTAAGGGCTGATGCTTACCTTTGTAAAGTATGCCTTTCCATATGAAATCTCCGCTGTAAATTGGGTTCGATAGCACTCTTTGCATTTGGCTTTTACTGAGTTCGGATTTGGATCTGCTTGATCGTAAGCCTTCATTGAAAAGAAGTCGTTTTAGTTTTGAGAGTGAAAATTCCCCTTTGGAGGCTAAATCGAAAGCTCTGGCTATGATTGCAGCTTGTTTTGTATCTGGTTCAATCGTATGGTGTTGTCTATTATTCGCGTAGCCCAACGGAGCGCATGAAGGCCACAATCCCTGCGAGGCTTTCTGATTCATGCCTTTCTGTACTTCTTCTGACAAATTATCAGAATAGTTTTTTGCCATCAGAACTTTTATTCCATGAATTAACTTTTGATGTGATTTTGATTCTTTGGATAAAATTTCATTTTCTTTTGCTAAATGAATCGAAAGATGCGGCCAATCGGTTGGGTCTAATAGGTTATAATCTTTTAGATTACGATACAGTCGATCAGTTTTCTCAACAAGCAAGTGTTGAATTTCTGTATTTTCATTTAGAAATTTTATCATTGCTTTGAACTGAGTTCGTCCTGCAGATTTAGCCGACTCGGATTCCTCAAATATTTTAACAACAGAAAAGCCGCGCTGTATTGCATATTCATTCAAATACTTTTTTTGAGCGGGAATTGAAAATCCTTCCCGATCTTGTTCTTTCGATGAAACTCTAACATAAATAACTGCTTTATTTTTCATTAAGATTTAATGTCTCGCTTCCCAAATCATTTATTAAAAAAAGTCTATAGTTGTTGATCGGATGACGAATGCATTTAATTTGCCCAGTGGATGCCCATCGACGAATTGTGTCTGGATGTGCTGACATTTTTTTAGCAACGGCTTTCACAGTTAACCATTGATCTGCAAATTTCATAATCTCACCTAATGTTACTTTTTCTGTTTTATTCATAGCTTATGTCCTTTCAAAAAACGAACCTATTTTGTGTTGCGTGTCAAAAATTCTACAATATGGCAGAAACGGCTTAAAAATTGTGATTCATATTTAGTGTAAACGTTTTCTAAAGCTAAGAGGGCATCAGGATTTAACGTCATTGGTTCACCCTGATCAATCATGATTGTTTCATAAACATCTGGCGTTGATTCAAACATTGTTTGGTCAAATCCAAACTCACTTTTAACTCCTTTTTTCACTAGCCGCTGTTCAAATTTGGGAGGATTCAGCTTTTCTTTAAGGAATTCACTTTCAAAACGTATGCAGCGGCATAATCGAATATGCAGAATTGCCAATTGGCCGATTAAAGCTGATCTTGAAGGTGTGTCGTCACCAAACTCATCAGCAAAAAGATTGTATGCCTGTTCGTAGGTTATATCGTCCATTGATGTTGAGTACTTTTCAAATATACCGTGCTTAGTCGAGTTCTGACACGAAATTGCTTTTCCTTTGGCAGTTTTTACTCCTCCATTTTTTCCGTTGATAGGGCTTGTTTCTGATCGTTTGTCTAATGCATCCATGTTTTAACCTCCTGTGGTTTGATGAATGTTTCTATTTTGTTTTTAAAAAGTTGTGATGGCTGGATAGTCCAATTTTCAATCTTAAGTAGCTTTGAAAAATCACGATCAAAATTACGTGACTGATTCATTATTTTTTTTGCACTATAAAACCCGTCACGTTCGAGATTGTGTTTGAATGCAGCAAAGCGTTGAGATTGCTCTGTGTTAATAGGTAAATCAGTGAACCGTGCGTTTAATCCAACAAGTGCTTCAAAATGCAAACCCTCTGCAACCACTTTGGGAATGTCCATTATTGATCGTGACGGAAGTTTTGTTTTTCCTAGCCGGAGTTCAATGCGAGTGAATTGATCTGCTAGATTTTCTTTTTTTGCTTTGTCATAGATTTCAATTTTCTCATCACCTTTGCCAATAATTAAGCCCGTACGGCTTCCGCTTTCGTCTATAAAAGCAAGCGAACTTCTTTTGTTTTTAATATCTAACATTTGTGTTAATGAAGAAAATGAACATGCAAAATCAAGATTTAGATCAAGCCTTGATACTTTTGCATTTATCAGTGAATCGTTTGGTATAACTGAACTAACAAAAGTATAATAGTTTTGCCAAGTCATAAATTTATTTGGATTAGAAATCAGTCCTGTAATATCAGATTCGCCATAGCCAAGTTTTAAATGAATTTGATTTGAATCCGAACTGACAGCTAAATATGGCTTGCGATCTTTAAGAAATACACGCTTGATCGTATATCTGAATTGTTTTGCCAGCATCCGAATTTGATCAATGGGAATCGGTTCGACAAAATATGCATTGAGCTTATCAATTCCAGCACCGAGCACCTTTGGATGGCTGTTGATTGACGAAGGTTTCACCCTTAATACCCTGTCGTTTACATTTTTTAGAATCTTAAAAAAAGATGCCATTGATTGACGACAATCACATAATGTATTTAATTTGCAGATAGGGCATAGCTCCGTAACATTCATGGAGCCTAGTAAAGCATTGTTAAACTAAACGAACTTCACACCCCAATGACAGTAGTTGGGTATGAAATGGCATGCCCTATGCTAATTTCTTTGCTTGTAAGGTCAAACTGAAAGGATTCAAGTTGTTTCCAAATATCAAACTTTGAAAATTGATCTGGCTCTTTTGTTGGTGTATCGAGTAAATGTTCAACAAGATAATCACAAGCTCGAATAAACGGGTATTTTTCCTTTAGTTTCTTTACGTGGGGCTTGATAACATTGCGATAGCTTGATGCATCCGTAATCATTCCCTTCGCAACTAATATTTCTAATGTCAATTCAACCGGGGATTTGAATTTATTAAGAAGCAACTCTGGATAACCTTCCGGTAATCCCCAAGTCACATTAACCGCACGAATATAATCTTTGCGTTGGCTAATTTCATTCATTGTACTTATTATTTTAATGCATTCGAAAATTTCAGTATAGTAATAGTCAATTTTCCAGTAGCCGTATCGTCTTGGTTGGCGTTTTATTTGACCAGCTATGCTTTGCGAAATTTTTTCTAAAACTAAAATAGATTTTTTTCGTACGTTAGCATTATCACTTACTTGTCCAAATCGGCTTCTGGCAATAAGATCAGTTGTAATTAAGCATGCAAGATAGCGTGGACTTAATCTTACAAGTTCAGCAATTTTTTCTGAATCCGAAGTAATAAGACAAACGATTTCCTTAATAGCTAGTTTTGCTCTTACGCGTGGTAAAACGAATCGTTTAACAGAATCAGCAGACTTGCGAACAGCATTTTTAGCAAATTCGTCGTATTGATCACCGTATTTTGATTTGTTAAATGCAAGGGCAGGGTCCATCGACATTAGGAATTTTGAATTCTGTTGATCAATAATAGA